>JBBSAX010000001.1:0-93088 GCA_038251885.1 Pyrinomonadales bacterium
GATGGGCAGAGCCGATAAATTTTTGGAATTTATGGAAACGGAACTAATGCCGTATATGAAAAAAAATTACAAGGTTTCGGGCATCAACGCCGTCAGCGGGCATTCGAGGGGCGGTGTTTTTGTAATTTATTCTCTGCTCGCAAAGCCTGATTTGTTTCAGGCAAGATTCGCTTTCAGCCCCGCCGTTTGGCGTGAAGAGAATCTTTTGATCGCCAAAACAAAGGAATTTACGGCTTCGGCAAAAATAAAGAAATCGTTTTTATATCAGAGTTTGGGCAGCAATGAAAACGATAAAATGAAGTCAGGGTTTGATGCCCTAACCGACGTTTTTGCAAAAAATCCGATCAAAAATATGGTTCTGCATTCCGACTACACAAAAGATGCCGACCACCAAACCAACGTCGAATTTTCGATTTCAGCGGCATTGGAGAAGTGGGGAGAATATTTAAAAAAGAAAAAATAGAATAGCTGATCTACCTAATGATGCTCCTTCGCCCCATCAGACAAATTCCCTTGATAAATCTCGCTTCCTTTATCAACAAATTCCTTCGCCTTTTCCGCCATTCCGACTGCTATTTTATTCGGCTTTATTAATTACTGTCTTCTCCTTTTTTGGTTTTGGCATCGGCAATTCTTTTACCGAAATTCTGACCAACTGGCTTAACCAATCTCTATCTTCAATTTTTTCTTCAATTAGAAAACTCGGTTTTGCTCCTTCGTATGGCGGTGCTTCAACTACCTCGCCGATAAATTCTCGTCCTGATTTTGTTGGTTTTATGAATAATTTATCGTCGCAAATTAATCCGAACATTTTTCCGTCCGAGTAAATTGCATATTCGCCAAACATCTTTTTAGCGTTTATTTCTCCGGCATTTTCGATTTGTTCCAAAACGAAATCCACAAATTTTTGATTTGAAGCCATAGTTTTTAATTGTTTAGTTTAAAGTGCGGGTTATAAATTAGACCAATAATATTGCCGAATGGGTCTTTGACGGTTGCTGTCATTAATTCGTCGCCGACGTTATACGGTTTTTCATTTTCGATTGCTCCTAAGCCAATCAATCGGTCGTAAACTTCGTGAATTTTCTCGACTCCCCAATAAGATACAACACTTTCAACCTTATCAGTTGTCGGATTTTCTTCAGGTTGAAGCCCTAATTCGTAACCGCCAATATTGAATCCAACAT
This sequence comes from Pyrinomonadales bacterium, assembly GCA_038251885.1. Taxonomy (GTDB): domain Bacteria; phylum Acidobacteriota; class Blastocatellia; order Pyrinomonadales; family Pyrinomonadaceae; genus JAHCHG01. Next base: position 1,188 of record JBBSAX010000001.1, read on the forward strand.
AATAAGGCTCATCAAAATATGGTTCGATTTCAAATGCCTTTGAATACCAATCCGTTGCTTTTTTGATGTCGCCAACTTTATAAATAGTTGTTCTTAGTCCTAACATAATTCTCCGTTTTACTGTTTATTAATATGTTTACCGATTAAGGTTCTATAACTTATCAGGCACATTCCCTTGATAAATCTCGCTTCCTTTATCAACAAATTCCTTCGCCTTTTCTGCCATTCCGACGGCGAGTGCTTTTTCTGCTTCGATGTTTTGTGCGTTGGCATATTCGCGCACGTCTTGCGTGATTTTCATCGAGCAGAAACGGACGAGTTTGGCGAATTTTCTCATAACAGATTTTTCATTTTTCAAACTGGAAAATACTGAATGTTTCCTACCGAAAATGGATTTTATTAAACCGTTTGACCAACCACACCAGCAGCAAAATGCTGTGTGCAAATCCAACCAACAAATAAACCCAGAAATTTCCGCCTTTGATTAAACTATTGAATCCCTGATAAACCCAAAAAGTCGGGAAAACAGCCAAAATAAATGAAATGTAGGCTGGAACAAAGAACGCTAAAATCGGCAAATAAAGCGGGATATTGAAAAGTTTCTGCCACGTCATCGCTTCGATTTTGTTTTTGGCAACGATGGCGACAAAAATAATCATCAATGGTGCGACGAATCCTGTAAGTGCTGAAAAAACAATGTTTGCAATAACGGGCAAATCGTAAAAAGTTTGAAAAAGCAGAAGCAGAAAAGTCGCCAGCGATGCCAATAAAAAGGGCGGAATTAGTCGGAAAACGACAAACCAAAATTTTGAAATCGGCAAAACTCCGTAAACTTTGGCGACATTCGTATCTTTTTCGTCAACCAGCACCATCGAATAAATAAACCCGAAAGCCACCGCTCCTTGCATCACGGCAAACATCAAAAAAATGCTGATATATTCACGCAAAAAGCTATAAGTTTCAATAACATACGGAAAGCCGTAGCGAACAACCGGAAAAATGAAAAGCGGCAAAATAAGAAATATTTTCAGCGAATTATCCCGAAAAACAAGCCTAAAATCATTGATGGCGGCATTGACAAGCGTTTTCATCTTTTCACCACCTTTGCAATAAAATTTCGGGAAACGAACCAATAAAGAAACGGAATCCAGACGAAAATTGAAACGTAGCCGAAAACAAGTTCGCTCAAAACAGGCGTTTCTGCGTAGGAATTGACCATTAAATTCAAACCACCATGGACGGGGAAAAGCTTAAGAAAACTTAGGTTTGTCAGTTCAAAATAATTCAAAAGCGGCAGGCTCATTAAAATCAAAAGCGGCACGCCCCGAAGCAGAAAATGGAGAATTTCAGCCGTTCCGCTGACGATGTAAATTCCCAAAAAACAAAATAAAGCACAGGTTGAAAACGCTCCGACAGAGAAATGCAAAAGATTGAACGAAAAACCTTTTGCCGCCAAAACCATCGCCAACGCTCCCAAAAAACCAAACGTCGAAAGCGTCAAAATCCTTGAAATCAAAAAAAGATGCGGATTAAGCGGTGTCACGAAAAGTGCGGGCAAAACTTCTTGGTCTTTTTCCAAAATTATCGAAATGCCGATAAAAATAAAACCGATAACCGCCGGATCGTTGTAAATCAAAAGCGTAACGAACTTTTCGATACCCGCGAAATCCTTCAAAAAATAAATCAACCCGACGTAAATCCCCGTCATCACGCCAATCATCGTCAGTAAATTGTTCCGCTGAAAAAGCCGAAACTGCCAGGTTATTTGTTTGAGAAGTTTGTTCATTCTGACAATTTAGTGCCTGTAACTTTGATAAAAACTTCTTCCAAAGTCGCTTCCATCGTGTTGATTCGCAAGACTTCGTTGTTTGCAATAAACTCCATAAATTGCGGATTGCTTCCCAAATCTTTGACGGGAAATTCAGCCGTCTGCCCGTTTTGCAATTCGACTTTGACCGCGTGTTTGCCGTGTGTGTTCTTCAAAACCGAAGGATTTTCGGTCACGCGAATTTCGCCATCCGAGATAAACGAAACGCGGTCGCACAATTCATCGGCGGTGTTCATATCGTGTGTCGTTATAAAAATCGTTTTGCCCGCGTTTTTCAGTTTTGTAATGTGCTGTTTGATTTTTTGGGCATTGACGGGATCAAGTCCCGATGTCGGTTCGTCAAAAAACAAAATATCGGGATTGTGCATAATCGCCCGAATAAAATTGAGCCGCATCTTCATCCCTTTGGAAAATTCTTCGACCCGTTTATTGATGCTGTCGGCGAGTCCGAAAGTCTCAAAAAGTCCATCGAAATCAAGCAGATTTTTTTCGGAATAAAACGAAGCGAAAAGTTGCATATTTTCTTTGGCAGTCAGTTTCAGATAATGATTCGGCAACTCAAAACCGACTCCGATTTTTTCGTAATACTCGTTTCCCCAATTTTTGAGCGGTTTATTTTGGATAGAAATTTCGCCGGAATAATCGCCGAGAATTTTGTATAGAATTTTCTGCGTCGTGCTTTTTCCCGCCCCCGAAGGTCCCAAAAAACCGAAGATTTCGCCTTCGTTGATCTCGAAATTCAGATTTTTCAGAACAGGCTCTTTAAATTTTGGATAGGCGTAGGAAAGATTTTCTACTTTAATCATATAACTGCGAAAAACAGCCAAACATAAGGCTCTTGTGTCAAACCTTGAACTGCAAGTTCTTTAATAAACAGGAACAAATTAAATACGCAAGTTTCGATTTAAATGTTCAAGTTTTTCCCCTTGATAAATCTCGCTTCCTTTATCAACAAATTCCTTAGCCTTTTCCGCCACCCCGACTTTTGCCCGATTTTAGCTGATTACTCAAAGAAGTAATTGCAACTTTACTGAATTTATTTAACTATTATTATCTAAATGGAAAATCTTATTCAACATTTTAGCCAATACATAAAAGTCAGCCCAAAACTCGAGAATCAGCTAATCAACAGAATTTCGTATAAGACCTTCAAGAAAGGCGAGATTCTCCATCAAGCAAGCGAGATTTGTGTTAAAAGTTATTTTATTAAAAAAGGGCTTTTGCGGTTGTATTTCGTCAAGAACTGTAAAGAAATCAGCGACTATTTTTGTAGTGAAAATGAATGGGTTAATTCTCCCCGAAGTTTTATGTTCAGAGAATTGGACATTTATTTTATTGATGCGCTCGAAGACACGGAAACTTTTGAACTTAATATCAATGATCTAATGTATTTGTTTGATAATTTTCCTGAAATGGAGCGATACGCGAGGCTTTCAATGAACAGTTTGCTGTATCAAATTATTGAAAGAATAACTTCGATGAGATTTTCGACCGCCAGGGAAAAATACGATCATTTTCGCCAAACCTATCGTAAAATCCACCCTCGAATCCCGCTCGGTATGACCGCCTCGTATTTAGGCATTACTCAAGAAACTCTGAGCCGAATTCGATCTCAAAGATAAGCGAATTTGACCTAAATCAAATTGTAATTTAACCGTTTGGCTTTGGTTTTGTTAATTCATAAAATCTCACTTATGAAAAAGCCGACATCAAAAATTTTATTAGTCATAATCTTTGGAATCATTGCAAATAGCGTATTTTCCCAAACACTTAACACGCCGAATGTTGATAGCCGTTTATATTTGGGCGAGTCAAATAATCAACCTTTAATTGTTGGTTTAGGCGGTTCGGAAGGCGGCAATGCCTGGGCGAGCAATCAATGGAAGGCAACGAGAGATAAATTTATCGGCAAAGGCTATGCTTTTTTGGCTATCGGTTATTTTGGAGCAAAGGGAACGCCTGAAAAACTTGATCGCATTTCGGTTGACCAAATTCATAACGCAATTCTCGAAGCGGCGAAAAACCCGAAAATAAACAAAAAAAAGATTGCGGTTATCGGCGGTTCACGCGGAGCGGATTTGGCACTTTTGCTGGCAAGTTATTACAAAGACATAAAATGTGTGGTCGGATTGCTGCCAAGCCACGTTGCATTTCCGGCAAACGCCAATGATTTTTCGACTTCCGCGTGGACATTCAAAGGAAAACAACTTCCTTTCGTGCCGGTGTCAGAAGAAGCTGTTCCGTCAATTATGAAAGGAGATTTGCGTTCAACTTTTGAAATTATGCTGAAGGATGAAAAAGCCGAAAAGAAAGCACTCATTAAAGTTGAAAAAATAAACGGACCGATATTTTTGATGTCTGCCACAAAAGACGAAATAGCTCCAACAACTGAGATGTCCGATAAAATCGTCAGCCGGTTAAAAAAGAAAAATTTCAACCATTATTTTGAACATCTTTCAATCGAAGGAAGCCACGCCGAGCCGCTAAAACATTTTGATAAAGTGTTTGCGTTTATTGAAATACATTTTCCGGTTTGAGTCCTTAATTTAACCCGGTGTTAGTGATGATTCTTCGCACCATCAGGCAAATTCCCCTGATAAATCTCGCGTCCTTTCAACTTTTTGGCATCGCATTTCGCATCCGAATCAACGAAAAATTCAGACTTGATTTTGAAACTTTCTCTGCGATTTCCCATAAATTCGATAAAATTCTCAGCTCAAGATTTTCACGTTTAAACAATTCGCCAATGATGTTATCAATTCGTTTGACTGCGATTGGCTTAACTTTCTCAAACGAAACGTAATAGTCGGCACATTCGTCAATCATCGAGAAAGTTTTGTCATCAAATTCATAACAAAACAAAGTAGTTTTTAGAATAATCGGCAACCATTTTGCTTCGATGGCAATGACAAATTCGGCAGATGTTAGCAAAAATCTTTCTTTGTCTGCGGATAAAGTTTCAGCCGAAGCATAAAAGGTGACTCTCGGACAATCTCTAGGTAAAAGATAGTTGTGCAAGAGTTTATCAGAAATCCCAAAAACTACATCACGGTCAAGATTCTTGAAATGCGACGGCGAAGGTCTTGGCATAAAGATTTCAATTTCTCCGTTTTCGCTGATGTGGAATATATGTTTTGCAGTCACCTGTTCGTTTTTCACAATCCTATTTTTAGCTTTTTTGCTGAAAGTATTTTTTCGGCTAATGATGCTCCTTCGCCCCGTCAGGCAGATTTCCCCTGATAAATCTCACTTCCTTTATCAACAAACTCCTTTGCCTTTTCCGCCATTCCGACGGCGAGGGCTTTTTCGTTGATTCCTCTAATCAAAAGCCAGAGACAAGTTCCGATTTCGCCGAAGGCGGCGGGCTTTGACGCGATGTTTGAAATCAGGCTTCCGCCGTAATTTTCAAACATCGTATTGCCGACAAAATTAACCAGATAGCCGCCGCAGCCGAGCATCAGCAGAATGCCTAAAATTCTCGGCAAAAAGCCGGATTTATAGACCAGCCAGCCGAACGGAAAAAGCCACAGTCCCCAAAAAATGTGCAGAATCAAAATGCCTCTGTCGTAATTTTCGAGCAAGAGCATAGTTTGCGTTTGGATTTGCGATTGGTCAAAAGTTTTCAAATAGTCCGCGCCTTCGATGAGCGTCAGAACGCCGTATTTATTTTGCAGATTGAGCATCGAAATCGGCACGCTGACCGTTGCCAAAATTATCATCAGTTTTGCCGCCGTTTCATTAACCGAAGCGAGTAATTTATACAAAACGAACGGCAGAAAAAGAAACGCCGCGTAACAAATCGCGCTGCTCACGAGGCTCATTCGGAAAAGCGTTTCGGACGCGGTAATTTGTTGAAAAGTTTTCGCCGCATCGCTCCAAACTATCAATGTTTTAGGCACATACGCAAGAGTGAAAATGCCCGTTATCACGACGATCAGATAAAGCGATCCGGCTAATCTCGCCGTAGTTTTTTTCGCACCGATTTTCATATATTTTCCGCCGCCTCGACTCTTTCCCAACGCCACGCATACCAAACAATTAACGATGTCAGACAAATTTCGACGACCGCGTAAAAAACGTAAAAACTTCGCCAAACGGAAATCGAACTCGCGCCGACCAATGCCACGAAAAGCGTGAAAAATATTCCCAAAAAAATGTTCAAAACTCTGTTTAGAAAAGGTTTTAAAATAACCGACAAAAAAACCATCAACGCCGGAATCATCAACAGAAACGCCGCGATAAAAAGTTTGGTCGGACTGTCCAAATTATTGTCGCCGTTTATCAACCCTTCGACTTTTTTCGGAAGATACAACCCGAAATAGTCGCCGTATAAATAGCAAAGTGTTACCGATGTCCATAAAGCGGAAAGTTTTAACCTGACATTTATTTTGAAGTCTTCTAAATCATTTTTCATATCGCCAATAAAATATCCGGGGAAGAGAAAGCGTTTTCGAGTGCCGGAAGCAAACCTCTACTTTGCTTTCTCGTCGTCAATTTCCAAGTGCCGTGTTGTCGATTCGGTAACACTGAAAGGCGCTCCTGCTAAGTCCTCTGTCCGGTAATTTGATTTTTCGGGTTTGATGTAGTCGGTTTGGACGGGCGGCAATGCCGAATTCTGAGGCGATGCCGGCAATGAATTACGCCGGACAGCCTGATAATTAACAGCTTTAGGTTGGCTAGATTTTACGAGTCGCCCAATGCCTGATGACAGTAAAACAATTGCTGGAATCATCATTAATAACCAGAAAAATGTATTGCCGGGAAGGGTAAATAACAGAATCGAAATAAAAATAAAACCGAAGCCGAGTATCAAGTTTCTTATCCCGGAACTGAAAATATCCTTATTTTGCTTTGATTGCGGAAACTGGTCGGGCATCCTGCCTTCAACCATCGCCAACACGTTACTCAAATTTCCGCCGCAACTCCGACAGAATTTGGTGTCGTCGCCATTTTCTAATCCGCATTTCGGACAAAACATAATTACATTTCTCTCCAAATTTCTTTCTTCGTGTGGAAAAATTAGAAAATCTGGTTCAACTAAAGAAATTTCCAAAAAGCAAGGCTATCACGACGGCAAAGACAATGCCCAAAATCCACACAGTAAATGATGCAGTCCAGGCTATAGCTGACGAAACCCGTTCACCGGCATTCTTTAATCCGGTCACATTTAACCAGAGACGATAAAATCCCAAGAGACTAAAGGTGCTTAAAAGAGAAAAGAGAACCGGATTGGCTCCCGCTCCAACCAAAAAGCCCAGACTGTCCTGTAGTAATGAAGTTTGACCGATGATAGGATGAATATCAGCCGGATCTTTGATGATTAAAATAATCAGGCTCAATAAATATGTAAGCAAGTAAATCGGAAAAACATTGTAAGCAGCAACGGAAAAAGCCTGCCAGAAATTAACCTGACCTCCCATGAACATGACTATTAGCCAGAAAATCAACCGACACATACACATCCAAAAAACAAGCCGACAAAACCGTTAATGGACTGTCCGACCCGGATGATCGGATTTTGGGCATCGGCAATGGCTTGCGGGCGACCTTCTTCCACCTTTTTAAGTGCCTCTGCATTATTTGCTATCATCGACATTGTTAAAGTTTTATCGATTGTATAATTGGCGATTCTTTCAGGTGTTAATTTGTAATAAAAAGCGTTGATATAAATAGATGAGATAAGGGCAGTAATCAATAATACAATCAGCCAACGGGGATGTTTTCGTAAATTTCTGAAAACTTCTGACGGTGCATAAAAAATAGCTACTAGGGATTTAGCGGTTGACATTCTCGGTATGTCATCTTTTTCGGGTTTCAGTATAAAGCTTAAACCAAAAAGTAATAAACCTAAAAAGATCAAGGCACTCCCGGTGCTGATTAACGGGACAACTTTTAAGATGCTTAAGATTATTATCAATATACCGATGGCGACAATAATTATGCCGTAAAAACGATTCATTTCATTTTCCTCCAATTTACACTGATGATATTACTGTCCGGTAGAATTAAAGTCGGGGTTCAATTCTGTTTTTGGAATTTCGTTTTTTGCTTGCAACTTGTCACTTTCCTAAAAAGCCCGGAACTTTTTTATAAAACTCAACTGTTTGTTCCAGATGCGGAATATGTCCGTATTTGTCAATCACAAAAAACGTAGATATTTTATGAACGATTTTTACAATTATTTGTTCCGACAAAAGAAGATTTTTATTTTCAAAAATCTGCCTTTATAACCTGGGTTAATTATTCAAGAAAAGAAAGGCAGAAAAAAAACAATTTGAAAAGGCGGAAATTATAAAACAGATTTCGCCGGCGGTTTGGCAGCATGTTAAGTTTATCGGAAGGGATGAATTCAAACAGCCACTCGTCTGCCGCTTGGTATGATTGCGAGAGCAGAAAAAACCAGGGGAGATTTTTGTAATTCAATTTAAAAGACAGGATTATAAACCTCTTATAACAGCTCACTAACTGATGATTTCTCGCCCATCAACGAAGCAGCAATTGATAATCTCCCCCGCTTTTTTCTGCTTTCCATATTCAAAGGCACCGCCGCCAAATTTAAAATTCCGTTAAAAGGTTTCAGAAAATCGGTCAAACCGATGCCCGTAAAATTACTGAATAAATTCAAAAAAATTAAAATCATCTGCAATCCGAGCGGCACGATGATAATCCATTTCAACCACGGAAATTTGATGTCCAGATTCAATCTTTCGGGGAAGTAAATGCCGAACAACAGCATTGAAACTGCCCAAGTGCTGAAGAAAATCTGCGCGTAAGCTCCGATCAGAGTTCGGCTTCCGTAGCTTTCCAAACCGATACAGCTAAAACCGAGTAGCAAAAAGAGCAAAAGCCACGCGAGAAAATCGTGAACGCGGACAAAGACAACCCAAAAACCGATTAAAATACAAAACAGCGGTACAAAATATACAAATACGAATCCGACGACCAATTTTGCGTAAAAACTAAAATCCTTTTCGATTTTTATCAATGGAACTGTTAATTCCTTCGTTTGGATTTGTTCATTTTCGATTTGTCTTTCGATGGTCAGATTTATTTGTCCGCTTTCCCTATTTTTTGATAATTCTTCGCCCCAGACACTTTCGCTTTCTAAAGTTTGCCCGTTCATTGCCAGAATTTTGTCACCGATTTCAATTCCGGTTTCTTTACCTTCGGGAGAAATCGAAATCACCTGCTTACCGTTGTAAATAAACGGCATCGCCACATCGCGGGCGGAATTGCGGGTGCGCTCCGGCAGACGGCTGAAATGAACAACTAAAACCGAAATTGCAAAAGCAAATAAAAGTAGAGCCGGAATGTAAAGAAGCGTTCTTTTTTCATATTTTCAAGTTTTTGGAGATTAATTTTGCCGAACTATTCTGTCTTGGAATCAAATTGCCCTGTGCAAAAAAACAGTCTTTTATTTCGCGCCGTGTTAAAGAAACTTTGGAGAAATATTGCTCAACCGAATAAGTTTCGCATAGAATCTTTTATGAAATCGGGCATCGGTTAAAATAAATTTATGAACAAAATATCGCGCAAATGGAAAGTAATAATCGTGTTTTGCGCTTTTTGGACATTGCTCGGTTTGATGTTCGGAAGTATTTCTTATTCGGTTGCCGAAAGCGAAAACCGGGCGAGTTTTCCGTTTGTCATTTTCTCTCTCAATTTGATTAAATTTTATCTCTGGTTTGCTTTCGTGCCGCTGGTCGTTTGGTTAGTCAAACGATTCGGCTTTGAAAAGCGGAAAACGCTTTTTCGTAATTTTCTGCTGCAAATCGGTTTCGGACTGATTTTAATCGTTGCTCATACAGCGATTTATACCCCGTTCGTCGCTTTGCTCGACCCGCAGATCGAAAAAAATCTGCCGTCAATTTCCACGCTTTTTGAAAAATATCTGTTTTTCGGCAATTTCTATCTCGGCGTTTTGCTTTACAGTATGCTCGTCGTGATAATTCAGGCTTATCAGATTTTCAGTAAATATCACGCGGAAGAAGCGCGCAATTCGCTACTCAAAGCCGAACTTGCTGACGCACAACTACAAGGTTTAAAAATGCAGTTACAGCCGCATTTTCTATTTAATACGCTTCATTCGATCTCGTCGCTGATTCTTTCCGATCCGCCGAAAGCGAATCTGATGGTTGCCCGACTCGGCGATTTTTTGCGAATGACGCTCGAACGCTCCGACGAACAGATGGTTGCGCTCGATGAAGAACTCGATTTTCTGCGCTGTTATCTGGAAATCGAACAAATCCGGTTTAGCGACCGTCTGACCGTCGAATTCGATGTCGCTGACGAAATTCTCTCAGCGCAAGTTCCGCATTTGATTTTACAGCCGATTGTCGAAAACGCCGTTAAACACGGCATCGCGCCGCATTCCGCAAAAGGAAAAATAAGTATTTCAGCTCGAAAAAATGACCGCGAATTATTTTTGCAAATCGAAGACAGCGGCATCAAAACGAATAAACTCGAGTCTGTCGGTGGAAACGGCAAAGGTTTGAGCAATGTGCGTTCGCGCCTCGTGCATCTTTACGCGAATAACTTCCGTCTGACTTTAACGGAAACCGAAAACGGAATGAAAGCCGAACTAAAAATCCCGTTTGTCGTAGAGACAAGTTAGAGGAATCCGCAAGTTATGTCGAAAAATCCGATTAGCGCGTTAATTATTGATGACGAGCTTTTAGCGCGTGAATATATTCGCAACTTGCTGAAAACTGAAGATGAAATAAAAATCATCGGTGAATGCGGAAACGGAAAAGATGCCGCTGATTTTATTGCCCGAAACAATCCCGAACTCATTTTTCTCGATATTCAAATGCCGGATATGGACGGGTTTTCCTTACTCAAATTTTTAGACCCGAACAATCTTCCGGCAATAATTTTCACGACGGCGTATGAAGAATACGCGATTCGCGCTTTTGAGTTTCACGCGCTCGATTATCTCTTAAAACCCTTTGACCCGCAGCGTTTTAAGAAAGCCGTCGAGTTTGCCAAAGCGCGTTTGAGTAATAAGATCGAGAAAAAAGATACGGCTTTGCAAATCAAAGAACTTTTGAAAAACGTCCAAGAAAAACCGAATTTTCTCGAACGGCTTTTGATTAACCAAAACGGGCGGATTATTTTTTTAAAAGTTTGCGAAATTGATTTGATTCGTGCGGACGGCAAATACGTTCAACTTCACGCTGGCAAAGATATTCATCTTGTTCGGCAGACTCTAAACGCAATGAATAAACATCTGAACCCGCAAAAATTTGTTCAGGTTCACCGCTCGACAATAATCAATATCGAACGCATCAGGGAATTCCAAACGATGTTCAAAGGCGAAATCATCGTCGTGATGAAAACAGGCGCGGAAGTTACTGTGAGCCGCAACTACAAAAACCGGCTTTTTGAAATTCTCGGCAATCCTCTTTGATGCGTAGATGATTTCGTGCCGCAAATTTTACATCTCATACCGCTAAATCAACCCTTTAGGACAAATTTATATTCAGATTAAATTTCTTTCCATATTCTTTCAATATGCTCTTCCCGTTTGGAATTTATTGAATTTTAAATAAGGAGTTATTTTATATGGGGACATTTACAGAAACATATCCGAGCGCACAAGGACTGAAATTAAGCGAAACAAAAGGTGCGAGCGATTTAGCTTATAAAGCAAAAGTCGGTGAACAATATGTATTTCCCGACGGGAAAATTTGGGAAATAATAGAATTGATGCAATATTCTTCGGGTTTCAGAGCCATAGTTTTAAAGCCGGAAAATGATAATCGTGTTGTGTTGGCTTACAAAGGAACGGATTTAGGAAATACTCCGCAGGATTTAGTTGTTGATTTGTTGCAGGAACACGGATTTGTTCCTAATCAATATAATGAAGCGTCAATGGAATCGGCAAGGCTCAAAAAAAAATTCGGCAACAATGTAATTTTGACCGGGCATTCTTTAGGCGGCGGTTTGGCGACTTATTCATCATTAGTCAATAAAATTCCGGCAACGACAATTAATCCTGCTCCGTTAGCTGAAAAACCCGTATTGCGTTTCGGAAGTATGAATCAATGTTATGCGTGGATTACAAATTATATTACGAACGGCAGAGAATTTATCACCGGCGACGGCGTAAATTTGACCATCGGTTATATTGCTTTCGGGTTAAGCACGGGTTTGGGTTTGCTTGGGACAATAGTTCTGCTAAATCCCAATGTGCCAAAGCCCGATTTACCAAAACCCAAGCTAGTAGTTATCGGAAATAGAATTTCGATTTCCGGCGGAGGCAAACCTCTTGGCTATAATTACTATTTTGACCATATGATTTCCGATAGTGCGCCTGAAGTTCCATTGCCGAAAATAATTGGTAAAATGCTTAATTCTATGTCTCCAATATTTCCGACTCCCGTTCCTGTCCCCGCTCCGACTCCAAATCCGGTTTCGACACCGACTTCGACACCTACAAGTAGATAAGTAGTCAATAAATAATATGAAAATAAAGTTTTTATTAATAGTTTTTACGATTTCGTTTTTAACAACAAATCTTTTCGCGCAAACAGTTAATCAGACAATTCTCGATAAACTTCTGCTTCGCGCAAAAGAAACGCACAGCGATTCTCTTTTGATTCTCAAAGACGGCAAGGTTATCGGCGAATATTATTCGGGCGACAAAAACGAGAAAATCGAACTGATGTCCGCTACCAAATCAATCGTCGGGCTGGCGATTGCCAAACTGATTGACCAAGGCAAGATCAAATCGGTTGACCAGCCCGTCTATGAATTTTATCCCGAATGGAAACAGGGGAAAAAATCTTTAATAACTATAAAGCAATTGCTGAATCACACTTCGGGTATGCAGAATTTGCCGAACACGAGTTTTGAGATTTACCCGTCGAAAGATTTTGTCAAACTCGCTCTGGCGGCGGATTTATCGGATGATCCCGGCACGAAATTCAGTTATAACAATAAAGCCGTCAATCTTCTTGCGGGTATCGTGCAGATCGCATCGGGCAAGCGAATGGATGTTTTTATGCGCGATGAGTTTTTCAATCCGATGCAGATAAAAAATTATGATTGGACGCTTGATCCGGCGGGAAATCCGCACGCAATGTCGGGTTTGCAAATATCGGCGGAAGATTTTGCCAAGTTCGGTACACTCGTCTTAAATCGCGGAAAATGGGACGGCAAACAAATAATCGGCGAAAAAATTATTGAAGAATTTCTCGCTCAATCACAGCCGTTTGAAGAAGCAAGCGGACTGCTCTGGTGGCGAGCGTCTTCTACCGCGACATACACGATTGACGATGAACATTTTCAAAAACTCGAAAAAGCGGGTGTCGAAAAAGAGTTTCTCGAAAAATTAAAACCGATAAAAGGAAAAGTTTTTGTTTTAGGCGAACAAATTAAACCGCTCATCGAAATTTTCGGCGAAGATTGGCAGAACATTCTTTCAAAAGCAATGGAAAACAAAAATGTTCCGTTTTATAAAAAAAAGATGGGTGAAATAGAAGGATATTATGCCAACGGTTACTTGGGGCAGACTTTGCTGGTCGTTCCAAAAAGTAATATTGTCGCCGTTCGACAAGTTAAAAGCAGTAAAAATTACAACAACGAAACGGACGGGTTTAACGATTTTATGCCACTCGTATTGCAATTAGCAAAGTAAATTTTAATCGCGCAAAAGGAAATTCTAAAATTGCTTCACATTTGATTGATTTTGAAATTATTGAAAAACTGATTTTAGTCGCCCGTTTTTTTTAGATTTACTTTGAAACATTGATTAAATTTTTGCAATTTATATGAAGTTTTTTAATTTAATTGTCATATTCTTATGGTTGACAAGCGCGGTTTTTTCGCAAACCGTCTGGCAAAAACACCCAAGCCCAACGAGCGACATACTGCATAATGCGGTTTTTGTTTCTGATAAAAACGGCTGGGTAATTTCGCATCATACGGGTTTAATTTTACAAACAAAAGATGGCGGCGAAAGTTGGCAAGTTCAAACAAGATTAGGAAAAGGTTATCTCGAATCAGTTTATTTTGTTGATAAAAATAACGGTTGGATTTGCGGCGAAAACGGACGCATTGTTAAAACTTCCGACGGGGGAAAAAATTGGAGATTGGTTGGAAATTTCGATAAGTCAAATGCGTTTTCAATAGTTCATTTCTTTGACAAAAATCACGGTTTAATTTTCGGAACAAACACGGAAACAAGGCAAGGTTTAATTTTTGAGACTAATGATGGCGGAAAAAATTGGCTCAATCGTTCGGCAGAAGTTTCTGATAAAACAGGTTTTACCGATGCTGTTTTTCGTTTTACTAACGACTCGTTAATTGTTGGCGGAAAGTTTTTTATACGATCCGTAAAAGGTGAAAATGATTTTGAAATTACCGAAAATAAACACGGCGGCATAATTCGCGGCTTGTTTTTTATCAATAAAAAAATTGGTTGGGCAGTCGGTCATCGTGGTTTAATTTTGCGAACCAGTGACGGCGGAAAAAGTTGGGAAAATATTGAAGCATTTTCCGATTCAATTTTGCGAAGCGTTTATTTTACTGACGAAAAAAACGGATTTATTGTCGGTAACCGTAATGAAAAAGGCGTTTCGATGTGGCAAACAAAAGACAGCGGTGCAACTTGGCAAACTTTCAAAACTGATTTTCCGAATTTGCACCGAATCGTTTCAAGTCCGAAAAAGCTCTGGCTGTTCGGCGCAGACGGGGCAATTTATTCGATCAATAAAAGGAAATATGAACAAGTTTTCAAGACGTGATTTTTTAAAGATTTCAGCGGCTTCTTCGGCAATTTTACTGTCCAATCCGTTTGCGGCGTTTTCTCAAACGCTTCAACAACCTATTTTGATTGATCCAAAAATGGATTCGGAATTTTACAGTCGTTCGGACACTAAAAAAGCGGAAAAACGTCTGAAAATTTTAATTCTTGGCGGAACGAGGTTTCTCGGAACCCCGACGGTGCAATATTTTATTGAACGCGGACACGAAGTAACTTTGCTCAATCGAGGTATTTCCAATCCGCATCTCTTTCGCAACCTCAAGCGAATCAAATCCGACCGTTTAAGCAACGCGAAAAACATTTATGAAAAGGCTCTTAAACAAAATTGGGATGCGGTGATTGACACTTGGCAAGGCTCGCCGCTCGTCGTTAAGGAAAGTGCGGAAGCCTTGAAAAGCCAGACAAAACAATATATTTACATCTCGACTATTTCCGTCTATGGGCGCGAAAATTATGTCAAACCGGAAATTACCGAAGAAAATGCGCTTCCCGCTTTCCGCGAGATGCCGACCGATAAAAAAGAAGAATTAAATTACCGACAGAAAAAACAGCTTGCCGATGATGCTGTTCGCAAACTTTTCCTCGAAAAGTCGACTGTTCTTCGGTGTCACGTCATCGGCGGATTTTATCTCGAACCACATAGCGAAGCACAAATTTATTGGGCGGCGCGATTTCAAAAAGGCGGAAACATAATGTGTCCGGGCGACGGACTCGATCAAATGCAGATGCTTGATGTGAAAGACGCGGCACGTTGGATTATTAAATGTGCCGAAGAAAATTTGACGGGCATTTATAATCTCGGACGACGTTACAGTTGGGCTGAACACGCCGGAGCGTGCCGCGCCGTTTCGTCCGCACCGACCAAGATTCATTGGATTTCATTCGACGAATTGCAGCAACAAAAAGTCGCCCATAATACCGATCTGCCGCTTTATATTCCGCGTCATCTCGGACCCGGATTTTTTAATATCAGTGATGATAAAGCGATGCAAAAAGGAATGATATATCGTCCGCTTGCCGACACTTTAAAGGATATTTATGCAGGTTTTCAGAAACATTACCCGAAAGATTTTGTTTTCGGAAAACCTCAATGCGATGTCGGAATCAACTTGGAACGCGAACAGGAAGTATTGCGGAATTTAGAGAGAATTTGAATATGACAAAATATTTATTGAGGATTGATTGAATTTCAAATCAGCCGAAGGCGGTTTTCAGGCGAAAAATGGCTGATGAATTTTGAATTCGGCATACCGAATCAAACGATTTATCCGAAAAAAACGGAAGCCAAAAACACTGCCGGTTGGCTAACTCTGGAACTCGGTAAAATGAAAGGTAATTGAAATGACCAAAATTATGATTTGTTTGATTTCAACCAGTATAATTTTATTTATCGGAGTGTTTTTCGGATATTTCATTTTGCCGCTCGGTTTGCTCGGAGCGACATCCGAAAAAATGATGAATTTAAGTTTCGTCGTTTTTATTTTTTGGATGTTGTTCGTTTCGATTTTAATCCCGATTGGCAGTTTTTTTACTGTTGATTTTCTGACCGTCAATGCCTCTTGGAACGATTTTATTTCGGCTCTCGCTGCAATCGCAATTTCCGTAACAGTAGGAATTGTTTTAATTATCTTCGGTTGGATAACCGCAACAGTTATCGGCAATCAATAGAGGAATAATTTTATGAAGAAACATTTAATTTTAGTTGTAGTCTTGACGTTTTGTTTTTTGCCGACAGTTTTCGGGCAGTCTCCGCAAATACCGAAGGTTAATCACTATGTTCACAAAATAAATTCACAAATTTTAGGCGAGGATCGGACGTTTTGAAATGGATAAGGTTTTTGAGTTTGCCGCTGCCAACGGTCAGGAAGAAATTAAGGAAGAAATCGTAAAAATCGGTCGGGAGTTGATTGCCGAAGAAACCCGTTTGATGAAAACAGGCACGATCAGACAAATCTACCAAAACATCAATTCGCCTCGAAAAATAGACGCGATTTATGCGGGTTTTCTGAAAATGGGGAAAGTCGGCAAAGATGAAAATTACACAGGCGCGGACGTTTTGAACGATTGGCAGGAAAGAAATCTGAAAATATTCGCCAATATTACGAGAATAACCGAGTCGAAAGATGACCGAATAATTCTGATTATCGGCGCGGCGCATATCAAACCGCTTCGGCAACTGCTTGAAAGTTCAAACGATTATATTGTTGAAGATGCGGTTTCTTATCTTTAGAAATCTAATTGGAGTAAATAGAAAAAATTTTATGTCATTTTACAATGGAATTATTACGCCGAAAATCCGCGAGTCGAAAGAGTTTTACACAAACAGACTCGGCTTTGCGGTCAAGTTTGAAAACGATTGGTTTGTTTTGCTCGAACGCGGCGGGCGCGAAATCGCTTTTATGCTTCCGAAACTCGAATTTCAAAACGAAATTTTCCGCGAAGAATTCGGCGGCAAAGGTTTATGGATAACGATTGAAGTCGAAAATGTCGAAGCCGAATATGAAAGGATGGAAACTTCGGACGTTCCGATTGCGGTTGAGTTACGCACCGAAGAATGGGGCGAAACTCATTTTTCCATTCTTGATCCGAACGGCATCGGCGTTGATTTCGTCAATTATAAATCTCCCGAATAGATAATTTTGAGGTTAAATTTATGAAAATCAAACTGCTTTTATTTACATTTATTATTTTTTGTTTTTGTCTGAATGCTTTCAGTCAGAATCAGCAAATTGCCAGCGTTGTTCATACGCAACATAAAATAAATTCTCAGATTCTCGGCGAAGAACGAACGATTCTGGTGCGTGTTCCGACGAATTATGCGAATGGGAACGAAAAGTTTCCGGTTGTTTATATGCTCGACGCACATCCGCCGCAGAATGCGATGATGGCGGGAATCGTCGAGCAACAGGCGTGGGGCGGAATGATGCCGGAAATGATAATTGTCGGAATTCAAAACACGAACCGGACACGCGATCTTACACCGTCTAAAACCGAACGTGCCGGAAGCGGCGGCGGCGATAAGTTTTTGGGCTTTATTGAAAAAGAAGTCATTCCGCTCGTCGAAAAAAACTATCGAACACAACCTTTTCGTGTCTTTGCCGGACACAGTTTGGGCGGTTTAACGGTGGTTTATAGTTCCGTTTCGCGCCCGGATTTATTTAATGCCTACATTGCCGCAAGCCCCGTTTTACATTGGGATAGCGATTTTGTTATTAAACTTTCGGAAGAAGCTTTCAAGCAGAAAAAAGATTGGAAAAAGACGATGTTCATCTCAATCGGCGATGAACCGGATTATGTCAAAGGCTTTAATTCGTTTCAGGATTTATTAAAAAAGACGAAGCCGAAGAATTTCGAGTATGAATTTCGCCAATTCAAAGAAGAAAATCACGCTTCGAGCGTTTTACTGGCTTACTACGCCGGATTTCGGAAGATTTTTGCGGGTTGGACACCGCCGGTTTCGGGCGATATTTCGGATTTGGAAAACCATTATAAAAAACTTTCCCAAAGATTCGGCTACGAAATAAAAATTCCCGAAGCCGCGCTGAATCAAATCGGCTACCAATTATTAAATGCCGACAAATTTGACGAAGCGATTTCCGCTTTTAGAAAAAACGCCGAAAATCATCCGAATTCAGCAAATGTTTATGACTCTTTAGCCGAAGCATTTGAAAAAAACGGGCAATTAAAATTAGCCGCCGAAAATTACGAAAAAGCATACAAGATTGCTGATTCAACAGGTGAAGCCGAATTGGCTAAAACAGCCAAAGCGAATTTTGAGCGGGTTTCAGCAAAAATCAAATAGAAATATTTGATTGATTATTTTGCAAAACAGAATGAAGCCATTTTGAAAAACTTAAAAGATTCTAATTGCTATAAATTAGCTTATGTAGATTCTGTAACTTGCGGCAGCAAATTTGTCTTTGCTGTGCTGAAAAAAATCAACGATATAATGCTTGAAGAAAAAATCTATGCGTATGAAGCCCCGCAAGCTCCACGGCAAGAGTTGGAAGATTTGAAAATACGCATCAGAAAACTTCAGGACGAACGCCTCGAAAAGTGGAAAACAATTTACCAAAAAGGCGAAGAACTTATCCGCCGTGCCGCCGAGATACGCGATCAAACGCAGGATAATTATAACCGCAAAAAAGATTAGTCGGATGAAAGTTTTATTTATGCAATTACTCAAGAAAATTTCTTTTGTTGTCGGTTTTTCTTTCTTGTTTTTATTAATCGTCGCCGTCGCCGAAGGTAAAAATATAACTTCCTATAAAATAACGATTGATGCGAGCAACCCGCGTCTTCTTAAAATCGAAGCGAATTTTATTTTGCAAGAAAATCTGCTTTATATGGACGAGGGCGGTGCCGAACAGTTTCCGAAACGTTGGGCTAATTTCGTTCAAAATTTAGAAGTTAAAGACGCGAAAGGAGATTTGTTGAAAATCGAAGAATTGCCCGAAGCGCGTTGGAAACTCAAATCCCGCGGCAATCAAAAAGTAAGATTGACCTATGAAATCGTCTTAAAACACGACGATTACCAATGGGCTGGCGGCATTGACGGCGTTGCGTTTGCGCGGGATTGGGGCGTGTTTTATACAGGACGAACTTTTTTGATTTTAAACGGCAAAGCGCGAAAAAATATCGAAGTTGCTTTTCAAATTTCAAAAGATTGGCGCGTAACCGCGCCGTGGCAAAATTTGAAAAATCGAAAAAATGTTTTCCGCGCCGCGAATCTGACCGATTTGATGGAATCAATGTTTTTCGCCGGAACGCACGAAGAACTTTCCTCTAAAAGAAATAATTTTGAACTTGTTTTCGCTCTCGGCGGAAGCGGCATCATCGCGCAAAAAGAGGCGTATAAAAATCTGGCGCAAGGCGTTTTAGATTATTACATCAATCTGATGGGCGGCATTCCGAATCCGCCGCCAAACAATAAATTTAAAAAATCCGTCGTCATCATTAACGCCGGAAACGACGTGGACGGCGAGGTTATAGGCAATCACATCAGCCTGATTCTCGACCCGAACGGCGACCGTCAAACTCAAATTCTCGCCAAATTTATCTTCGCGCACGAGTTTTTTCATTTTTGGAACGGAAAATCCATCCGCGTCAACGACACGACCGAAGATTGGTTTAAGGAAGGCATCACGAATTATTACACCTTAAAAGCACTGCTTCACACGGGCGCGATAACCGAAAAAGATTTTTTCGACACACTAAATAATCTGTTCTACAAGCGTTATTCGACCGACTCGGGTTTGGGGAAATCTTCAATGCGCGATGTCGCGTCGGGCGCGGAAAAAGACGAGCATTGGGGTTTAATTTACGGCGGCGGTTTGTTTGTCGGAATATGCCAGGACATTTTCATCAGGCGCGAAACTACTAATCAAAAAAGCCTCGATAATCTGATGCGCGAACTTTTCAAACAATACGGCGGCACGAACAAAACTTACACGACCGCCGATTTGCAAAAATCACTGACCGCATTAAGCGGAAAAATGCAAACAGAATTTTTCCAAAAATATGTATTCGGTGTTGAGCAAATCCCGATTGAAAAATGTCTATCTTCCGCCGGATTAAACGCCCGAATCGAAAACGGCGAACTGCACATCAGCATAAAATCTTCACTCGATAAATTGGAGGAAAGAACGCTCAAAGGAGTTTTAGCAAATAGTTTATTAAATCAAACTAAACGGCGGATAATCACGCGCTATTGAATGATTCGATGGACGTGAAGGCGCGGGTAGCAGCTTTGTTCTTGAGATTGCCCGTTAAAATTTAACGAGTTTTCTGGGGTTTTCACCTTTGTTTTGGCATTCAATATATTTTAAGATTTTGTTATTTACACAATCGAGGAGAAGCGAATGGGGCGCCACTTCATCGTCCGCGCCCAAGAAAGCATTTTCCCGTTTCAAATAGAGAGCAACCGCCAAATGACCCACGAACGGAGTGTATGCGTCGTAATAGGGGAAAGTGCTACTAAACGTGCCGTCGCAGATGGTTGGTTTCGTTCCCTGATAATTGATTTCTAAAAATCGTTTGCCGCCGTCGTAATTTGCCAGTGAAACGAATTGCGGTGGAAGTGGTGTCGGAATCCGGGTCATTGGCGAAAGCCGGTCATTGATAAATGCCTCCTTGTGTTCGGCAGAATTAAAAATCTGATAGCGGCGACCGAATCCGCGAACCGAGAATTGCATGACCGTGATCAAAGCCAATCGCCACGGCGAAAAAGCCGGGTGTCCGCTGTCCGCGAGTCGGAAAAAGCGCGGCAAAATCCTCATCCTTATAAAAAGTACCAAGATCATCGCGCAATGTCAGATAAGATTGCTTTTCGGAAATGCAGCGCGGGCGACACGAACAGTTTCTTTGGGAACGACAGGAATTGATTGAGGGCGCAACGACATAAAAAATCATCCTCCCATAGTTTTTTAGAAAATGATAAATCACGACTTTTGAATTCGCCAACGGTATTCGTTGCTATCGCTACCCCTATTACTACCCCGAGATTAAAACTAATGCGAATCTTTATTTTCCAATTATTTCAAATCAATATTCTAAAATTTGTTTATGAATTCCATACTATATTTTCAATCATTTTTTACCCTAAACAAAGCTGAATAAAGAACGATATGCGCGAGAAATAGTTCAACTTTTACAGGATAAATGAAAACAACTTGACAAAGCAGGATTTTTTGAATATAGATATATATTCATTGATAATCAATAAATATTTATTGTTCTGCCGTGATGATTTAAAATTTAACAATTATGTCAAAAACAAACAACTTCGTATTTTGGTGCTTATATATCGTGGCTTGGCTTATTTTTGTCGGCTTGTCCATTGAAGCCGGAGGCTTAATAGTAAATTTCTTTTTCCATCTGTATAAGCCTGGATTTGTCCAAAATCTTTATCAAAAGTTGGATTTATCTGAAATGTATAAACAGAGTAAATTAGCTTTTTTCGGTATCTATTGCTTTATTCTGTCCATTTCAATTTTGAAGGCTTGCCTGTTTTACATAGTCATCAGACTGATGCACAAAATGGATTTGTCAAAACCATTCAACAGTTTTGTTTCGAGACAGATTTTAATAATTAGTTATTTCACCCTTTCAATCGGGTTGTTAAGTCTCGTAGCAAGACAGTTGGCAAAAAATTTATTGGATCACGGTTTTGTTACCAACAATTTAAACCAATTTTGGGCGGATGGTGAAGCATTCATCTTGATGGGAGCCGTAGTTTATATTATAGCGACTATTTTCAAAAAAGGAGTCGATCTGCAAATCGAAAACGATCTAACCGTTTAAGCTATGCCAATCATTGTAAATTTAGATGTCATGATGGCAAAGCGAAAAATGTCGCTTAACGAGCTGTCAGAAAAAGTCGAACTAACGCTTTCCAACCTTTCGATCTTAAAGACGGGAAAAGCGAAAGCGATACGATTTAGCACTTTAGAAGCTATTTGCAAAGTTCTCGACTGTCAGCCGGCGGATATTCTCGAATACGTCGAAGAAACCAAAAACTAATCAAATTATGAAAGTAATATTTATATCGTCTGTTTTACTATTGCTCTCCTTTTGTGTAAATGCACAAAACGACAAAAGCATTACGATTGGGAAAAAAGAAATCATTTTTTCCAAAGTATTAAATGAAAACAGAACAATTTGGATTTACACTCCAGACATCACTTCTCAAAATGCGGTTCCTGATAAGCGATACCCTGTATTGTATCTATTAGACGGGGACGCTCATTTCTATTCGACGGTCGGCATCATTCAGCAGCTCAGTCAAGCCAATGGAAATGGCGTATTGCCTGAAATGATTGTGGTTGCCATCGAAAATACCAATCGAATGCGGGATTTAGTTCCCTCGGCTGAGGTAGACAAAACAAACCCGTTTGTTGATTTCTTATCCGCCGAACTAATACCGTATATAGACAAAAATTACAATACCGCCCCTTATAAATTATTAGTCGGTCATTCCTTGGGCGGACTAACCGCAATTGATGTTCTCGCTAAATTTCCCCAGTTATTTAATGCCTATCTCGCTATCGACCCGAGTATGTGGTACGGCAGCGAAAAGATTTTGAACAATATTATTACTCAATTCCCTAAACAAAATATGAATGGCAGAAGATTATTTATTGGAACGGCTAATACGATGCCCAAGGGAATGGCAGTATCACAGCTCACAAATGATAATTCATCTGAAACACAGCATATCCGTTCAATTTTTAAGTTCGATAAATTTTTGAAAACCAATACCAATGGTTTGCTCTATTCACAAAAATATTATGAAACAGAACGACATAACACATTACCTTTGATAAGTGAGTATGATGGATTGAGATTTATTTTTGACTACTATTTTCTGGATGCCACCGAAAAGGATTTTGCGGACCCTACTGCGTCAATCGCTGCAAAACTGAAAACGCATTATGCTAATGTTTCGCAAAAATTGGGTTATAAAAATTCGGCACCGGAAGCCCTCATCAACTACCTTGCATATGAAGCTCTGGGGAAAAAACAATATGATAAAGCACAGGCGTTATTTGAACTAAACGTCGAAAGTTATCCGAAAAGCAGTAATGTCTATGATTCGTATGCTGATTATTTTTTGGCTAAAAATGATACCACCAATGCTATCACAAATTACAAAAAGGCATTGCAGATTAAAGATAATGCCGAAACTCAGAGAAAGTTAGATGCTTTAATTAAAAAAGAAACATCTATTCCGGAAAATGTTGAATTACAAAAATATGCGGGCGTTTATGTTTTAGAAACTTATAATATTCCCATAATCTTAGAAGTTCGTGGCGGTAAGTTATGGGCAATGGTTCAGGGACAAGAAGATGATGAATTTCAATTGCTCTCTGAAAACGTTTTTACCGTTAAAGGCAAGCCAGGCTATACAATTACCTTTCAAATGGACGGCGGCAAACCAAAAGGATTTACCTCGGTGCAGCCCAATGGGACATTCAAAGCAGTATTTAAAAATAAGTAAGCTAAGTAAAAATCTGGAAAAATCGATAAACATCCGACAAAGGTAAAATAAATCCGCAAAGTGATGAAAATTACAGAATTCAAACTAACGGAAATATCAAAGCCGGTTATCGTTTACCGTCAATTTTGAGAAGGAATTAACGTGAAAAACCCCTGAATAATTACGGGACCCGGACGCGTGTCCGGGAAAAGCCACATGACTGGGAACAATGTTGTCCGCGAACTATTTAGCTTAAAACTTCGTAATTCTTTTCTCCAAATCCAAATAAATCAGCAGATAGCGTTGAGCAAGGCAATTTTAAATTTATGAAAACAGGTGATGGCAAATTGCAGGATTTCCCGGTAAACGTGAAGTTCAAATTATCGGCATTGTGGGCATCAGTGATGTTTTGTTACGTTTACGGTGATTTTTTCTCGCTGTTTCTGCCAAGCCGTCTGCAAAATCTGATGAACGGCGAATCGGGTGTCGGAGCGACAACACCTTTAAAGTTGCTGATGTTTGCCGTTTTAATGACGCTTCCGTCGGTGATGGTTTTTCTGTCTCTCGCCTTAAAAGCGAAAACAAATCGCCGTTTGAATATTTCGCTCGGCGCATTTTATACGGCGGTGATGATGCTCGTCGGCGCGACCTCAATCGGCGAGTGGATGATTTTTTACACATATTTAGCCGTCGTTGAAATCATCCTGACTTCGCTTATCGTTTGGCTTGCGTGGCGTT
This sequence comes from Pyrinomonadales bacterium, assembly GCA_038251885.1. Lineage (GTDB taxonomy): Bacteria > Acidobacteriota > Blastocatellia > Pyrinomonadales > Pyrinomonadaceae > JAHCHG01. The sequence goes on from JBBSAX010000001.1 coordinate 25,500, forward strand.
GGCAGAAAGAAGACGGCGCGGGAGAAATTCGATGAATTTATCGGCAAACAAAAACACGGCGCGAACAGCGGGTTTTCTTTACTTGATCGTTGTCATAACCGGAATGTTCAGTTTGGCTTACGTTCCATCCAAATTGATCGTTTGGACGGATGCCGCCGCCACATTTCAGAATATCGCCGCTTCCGAATCACTTTTTCGGATGAGCCTTGTCAGCAACGCACTTTGTTATCTGGCGTTCCTTTTACTGCCGTTCGTTTTATATTTCTTACTGCGTTCGGTTAATGAAACGGCGGCGAAATTGATGATCGTGCTGGCGGTTGTCAGCGTCCCGATTTCAATGCTCAATCTGCAAAACAAATATGCCGTTTTGACGCTGATCAACGGGGCGGAACATCTGAAAATTTTCAGCCATCAGCAGATCAGTTCACAAATGATGTCGTTGCTCGAAAATTACGATCACGGCATTTTGATCGTCCAGATATTTTGGGGTTTGTGGCTACTGCCTTTCGGTTTTTTGGTTTATAAATCGGGCTTTCTGCCGCGAATTTTAGGTGTTCTTTTGATGCTCGGCTGTTTCGGTTATCTCATCAGTTTTGTCGGAAATTCGATGATGCTCGATTACGGCGAAACCACGCTCGCCCGCTTCGCCCGGATGCCCGCTGCGTTCGGCGAGATCGGCACGTGTCTGTGGCTTCTGATCAGAGGCATCAAAAACAATTCTCAAATTCTAACCGCAAATTGACATGAAAAAATTCATCTATCTATTATTTATAACAATAATTTTTTGCAATTGTATCTCAGCGCAAGAATTAGTATTTCCCAAAAACGCCATTGCAGATAAATCGAAGTTATCTGCAACGATGTCAGAATTTGCAATGACCGTAATCGCAGATTATAAGGGGCAAGGTCGTGATGAGAGCTATTTGAACAATTTATTCAGACTTCAAATGGTCGCCGGGGATTATGCAAATGCTGTTGAAACAATTATTTCTTTTCGTAAAAATTATGATGCAGGTAGTCGCAATTTACCTCATTTGCAATACGAGCTTTTTTCAAATGCGGAAATAAAACGTCGGCAAAGTCAGGATGAATTTGAAACTATTTACCGGCAATTGTTTAAAAAAGAATTCAGCAAATTAGATAACAAAACTGCTTTCATTGTTGAAAGGCAATTTAACGCTGATGTTGAAAGGTTTGAATCTCAATGGCAATCATTACTGGAAAAATAAAAGGATAAAGACCGTATCGATTTACGTGATGCTATCGAGTTATGCAAGGCATTTAATAACTATCAGGTGTATAAAAATATTGTTCCGGCTTCCACCGCCCTTTTGTTGGAAGAAAATAATACCCGTTACGGGATTCAGCCGAGATACGGGTAAAAATTCCCGTTGAAGGGAATCGGCTCTAAATACCGCATTACTTTTGGCTAGGTGCTTAATGATCAGGTTTATAAAAATATTGTTCGACCTTTGCGGTAAAGAGGAGTTTTAACACAAAGAACGCGATGTGGAAGACGCAAAGTTACGCGAAGGAATCGTGTTTCAAGCTCACTTTTGCTTCATCATTTTGTAAGAAAATCCCCTATCGTTTTCGCCCAGCACCTCAACAAACAAAGTGTTCTCATCGAGTTTTGTGTATTGTATTTTCTTCGGAAAATCGTGGGTTAGGTTTTCAAATGAAAGTTTATTTTTCACGGTTTGGTTCAATACAAATTCTATCGCTTGACCATTATTTTGATTAACGACCTTTGCCTGATATGCAACTTTTTTGTCGGTTGTTTTGATGGACAAATACTCGGTGATTGTTTCTTTTTCGGCTCTTATTTTGGAAGCCGTTCCTTCCAGCGAACAATCGGCATTTACTTTCCATGTTTCGTAATTTTCTTTGTTTTCAATTTTCCACCTACCTTCTAAAAAATGCAGGTTTTTGAGATTGGTCTCGTCTGCTTGAGCAAAGGCATTAGAAGCCGTAAACAAAACGAATAAAAGTGTGGCGAGTTGGATAGATTTGATGTTTTTCATATTATTTGACTTGAATGGAACTCGGACTCTCTCGTCCGACAGATTTTTGAAAAAAATCTAATTGTGTTTGATAAAATTGAACCAGAGTTTTTTTACACGCTACTCAAATGATTTGCCTTTCTTCAGACAAGAGTGTCCGAGTTCCATACTTTTTAAGACTCAACTAGTTCATCGAATGCAGCGCTACTTTATTCCCTTCGGTATCAATAAACATCGCAAAATAGCCCATTTCCTCACTAATCTGAGTTTTTGGGACAATCACATTGCCGTTATTTGGCTCAACTTTGTCTAAAATAACCTGAAGATTTTCGCCGCCGTTAAGATAAACCGTTACGCCGTCGCGCGAAGGTTTATAATCTTCGCCGCAGACAATTGCTCCCGAAACATTTTCGCCATCAGAAGGAAACATACCCATTTTTGTCCCAAACATATCTATTTGTTGAATTTCAACTCCAAGAATTCCCTTGTAAAATCCGACCGCTCTGGCGAAATCGCCCGACGGAATTTCAAACCAACTTATCATATTTTGCATTTCATTTTTCTCCTATATTTTCTAACTGCTGACATAATGCAACATCTTAAATTTTCAAAATTGTAAAAATGCGACAAGCTATTCGGCATCCCAAAAAAGTTTCGACATTTTGAGATTATTCGCGTAAAACTGCTTCGGACTGACTCCGGTAAATTCCTTAAAATCTTTGATAAAATGGGCTTGATCGTAATAATTTCCTTCATACGCAACGGCTGTCAGGCTCGTAAACTGGTTATTTGCAATCATTTTCAGCGTGGATTGCAAACGGATTATTTTTGACAATTGCTTGGGACTAAGCCCGATGGCGACGGAAAATTTTCGTTCCAATTGGCGGCGGTTTATATTCAATTGGTCAGACAATTCGTCAACCGATAATTGCCCGTTTAATTCAAACATCAGTGCGACGCTTGCTTTGGCAACGCGATCAATTGATTCAGGCGAACTTAATCTTTCCAGCAAAAACGCTTCGATTATCCGAATTCTGTCAACAGTTTCGGGAGCAGACAACATCGCTTTTTCAAGCCGGATTCCGTCTTCTCTGAACAATTCATCAAGCGTAACAGGTCGGTTTTCCATTTCAACAATAGGGATTGTCGCAAACGGGATAAATCCTTCGGGATGAAAACGGACAGCAAAAATACCTGTTTCGCCCGTCGGTTCAATTTCCAAAGGTTCGGTTATCTGCCCAAAAACACAGCATTTAGGTTGGATAAAAAAGCTGCCGTTGCTGCGATATTGCCGATATGGATCGCCGTGTTCAAAAATCATTTCCATACAGCCATCCGGCACAATTCTCTGCTTTTCGGGCGTGTCCTCTTTTGGCAGATCAAGCGTCCAATAGCATTTCACAAATGCGGCAAGATCAATATTTGGCTCGTAGGTTTTGTAACTCATAAAGTATTTTCGGCGGACAATTTAGAATACATTACGATTTTTCAATCCTTCAACTCTTTCAAGGCACTAGGACGCAAAGTTACGCCAAGGTTTTTTAATCAATCTGTCAGTGCGAAAATTTCTGTGCTAAAATTCCGAATATTATGACAAATGATTTAACACAAATTGTGGCGGAAAAGATGCAGGTTTTGCCGATTGAAGAACAGCAAAAGGTGGTGGAGTTTGTTGAATTATTATCGAAGCCGAAAAAGCAAACTCTTTTGGAAAAATTAGCGGTGATTAGTAGCGGTGTGCCTGATGAGGTTTGGGAAGAACTCCCTACAGATGGTGCAGAAAATATTGACCATTATTACGGCTCGCCAAAAAAGGTTAAATAAAAACTCGCAACATCGACAAAATTCTCACGCCCGATAATCATTTTGAACAAGAAGGCTTGATAATTCATGTTTATTCATTGATACCCTAAATTGAAATTTACCCTTATTCAAAAAATCTCTATCCATTATCAATTACTTACCAAAGACTATCGCTGATCCACAAAATGAGATTAAAAAAGTAATCAAAATTAATTAAAATGAAGTATTCACCAAGAAAAATCTATTATTACTTTAGTTTGGTTAGTGTGCTGACTTTGATTGCTCTGATTTTCACGCTGATTACTTATTTCGGAGCAGTCAGTGAGGGAAGAAATATAAATTTATGGGCAGTTGCCGGTTCAATTTTTATCGGATTTTATTTGTGGGGCGTATTTTATCCCATAATTTTCCGCATTACCGAACGTTTCGGCTTCGGGGAGAGACGGTTTTTTCTTCGCAATTTATTGCTTCACATAGGATTTGGATTCTCTTTCTCGATCATTCACTTTATCATTCAATCGACTTTCACATGGCTGATTAATCCGATTTTTCAGGAACGTTTTCCGGTGTTGCTCACATACCTTCGTTCATCATTCTTAGGAAGTTTATATCTGGGATTACCATTTTATGCGTTAGTTGTTTTTGCTTCCCAAACGTTTCTTTCCTATCGGCAAATTGCCGAAAAAGAAAAAGATGCCGCACAGCTTAAATCGGAACTTGCACAAGCACAACTCAAAGCGTTAAAGATGCAAATACAACCGCATTTTCTCTTTAATACATTAAATTCGATTTCGTCCCTGGTCTTGACCGATCCGCCGACGGCTTATGAAATGATTGCCAAACTCGGCGATTTTCTGCGTCTGACTCTAGATTATAACGAAGATCAAATGGTTCTGCTGCAGGAAGAAATTCGCTTTCTGCGAGCCTATTTGGAAATTGAGCAAAAACGATTTTCCGACCGTTTGCAGGTCAAATTCGATGTCGAGGACACTGTTTTGAGTGTTATCGTTCCTCATCTGGTTTTGCAGCCGATTGTCGAAAATTCAATTAAACATGCAATGTCACAAAGAAGTAGCGGCGGCAAAATTATCATTAAAGCCCGTAAAATAGAACAATTGTTATCCATTCAGATCGAGGATAACGGAACCGGAAATGCGATAAGTTCGTATGAAACAAATATTGGTTCAGATTCAGGAACAGGACTGGAAAACATTCGTTCGAGACTCAAACATCATTACGGTGAAAATTTTGATTTTGAATTAAATAAAAATCTTGACAACGGAATGACTGTCAATTTAATTCTGCCGTTTAATTTCGACTTTGAGAACACTGTCAACTCAAAATAAAAATGACCAAAAGCCCGATAAAAGTTTTGATCGCCGATGACGAGCCGCTCGCCAGAGAACTGATCGCTGAATTATTAAAAGACTTCACCGGATTTAAAATAATCGGAGAGTGTTCAAACGGCAAAGAAGTTATTGAATCTATCCGCAATAAATTGCCTGATCTGATTTTTCTTGACGTGCAAATGCCGCAAATGGATGGTTTGTCGGTCATTGATAATATTCAGCCGGAAGATTTGCCTGCAATCATCTTCGTGACAGCGTATGACCAATATGCCATTCGGGCGTTTGATTTTCATGCTGTCGATTATCTGCTCAAACCGTTTTCAAAAGAGCGGTTTCAAAAGGCTCTCCAACATGCGGAAGAACGGATATTTAATAATCTATCCATCCAAAATGCTCAGTTGCAAATCTCATCCTTGATTGAAACTTATCAAAATAAACCGCCCCATTTAAAGCGAATGTTTCTCAAAGACAAGGGAAAGATCATTTTGGTCGAACCGGAAAAAATTGATTGGATCGAAGCTGATGATAAATATGTTCGTCTGCATATCGGCACCAAATCTTATCTGACCAGACAGACCTTAAACGCCCTCGAAGCCGAACTGGATTCACAAATCTTTTCCAGAATCCATCGCTCAAACATTGTTAACCTGATTCGAGTATCAGAAATGCACCCACTATTTAACGGCGAATATATGTTGATTTTAAACGATGGAACAAAGCTCACCTTGAGCCGCAACTATCGAAACAGATTTTTTGAGCAGTTTGGAAGAAGTTCAGTTAATTCTAATCTTTAAATTACTGCCTCCCATCCTACTTTTCCGGCTTTCGGCGACAAAACTGTTTCGCGGCTGTAAAATCAAGGTTATAAATATTAAGCGAACAAAATATAAAGTATTTCGCTCAATATTTATGAAAACAAAACAGTCATTTTTATTTTTTTTACTGTGTTTATTTTTACTGATTCAGCAAGCTGTTCCGGCAGATGGTTCAATTGCCAAAAAAGTTCGAACAAATGACCGGACTAAAGTGCAAGCACAAGAATTAATACGTTCTGCGCTTGAAGCCATGGGCGGAGAGGTTAAAATTCGTGCTTTGAAAAACATTCAGTTCGAAGGTATCGGACATATTTTTGCCGTTGAGCAATCGGAGCGACCCGAAGGTCCTTGGATTGTTAATTATCTACAAATTAGTGAGTTAAGAGATTTATTAAATCAACGTGTGCGGACGACCACCCAACTGCGAAACAGTCAGATTCCGCAATGGGTGGAAACAACTCAAATTGTTGCCGATGGAATTGCCGCTGCTGAACGCGCCGGAAAATTTTTCCCCGCAACTTTTCGGCAAGCCGAAACCGCCAGCCAAAATCTGGCTCTTGCCCCTGAAAGAATTCTTATAAACGCGCTTGATTCAACGGATTTGCGGCTGGAAAAAGACATTCAAATGCAAAGCGTTCGGCAAAAGGTTGTTAAATTTACCCGGAACAAAATTCCCGTCACGATTTATCTCAATTCCGAAACTAATCTGCCGACCGCCGTTGAAACGATAAATACATCGCCTTATGACCATTTTTGGACAATTTGGGGCGATTACCCGGTAAAAACTTATTACACATACTGGACACTGGAAAAAGGCGGAATCAGGTATCCGCACCAGTGGGATGTTGAGCGGATAAATATGCCTTACAGCAGTTTTACGGTCACGAAAATGCAGATTGATAAAACGCTTGAAAGTAAGGATTTCACTATTCCCGACGATGTGAAACAGAAATTTACCGTGATGCCGAAACCTGTCAAAATTGATGAAATCCCGCTTGGTCGCCCGGATCGCCCGGCGAAAGAGATTGCTCCCGGAGTCGTTAAATTATCAGGCAGATGGGATGTGGCTTTCGTCAAACAGACTGACGGCATCGTTATTATCGAAGCTCCGATCTCTTCGGGTTATTCCGCCAAAGTTTTAGAAGAAGCCAAAAAGCGTTTCCCTGACGCTAAGGTGAAAGCCGTTATCACAACCTCCGATGCGTTCCCGCACCTTGGCGGTGTTCGTGAATATGCGGCACGCGGAATACCAATTTATGCACTTGATCTGAATCGTCCGATTCTCGAACGGTTGTTATCAGCGTCATATGCTTCTATTCCCGACCTTCTTCAGAACAACCCGCGTCAGGCGAATTTCAAAATAATTTCAAATAAAACCATACTCGGAGACGGTTCTAACAGACTTGAGCTTTATCCGATTCGCACCGAAACCGGTGAACGGATGATGATGATCTATTTTCCCGCACACAAACTGCTCTACGCCAGCGATTTAGTGCAAAAATCACAGAAAGGCGGATTTTTTATGCAGCAGTATTTATCGGAAGTGATTCAGGCAGCCAAAAGAGAGAATTTGGAGGTCAATAACGTATTTGCCATGCACACTGATCTAACTCCTTGGGCTGAACTGACAAATGATGTTGAAAAGCAAATTAACGGTTATTAGTCAACAAGTTTTTAGATCCTGAGGATTTATTATGGGTATTGAAAATGTTTTGGATTCATTACACGCAAAAGTTAAACAAGTCAGATTTTTGCAGTATTTTACCGTCTTTAATCGAATGCTCTTGGCAGTTTCATTTATACCGTCGGGAATGACTAAAACTCTAGGCTACCGCTTTTCGCAACTTTCACTTGATTACCAGGCAGGATATTTTTTTGACGCATTATATCGAACGGGCGGTTGGTATCGTTTTATCGGGATGGCGCAAGTTACAGCCGCGATTTTGCTGCTTTTTCCGCGCACCGCGACACTTGGAGCAGCGATATTCTTTCCCATCGTCTTGAATATTATGCTGATCACATATTTCGTTGATTTTCAAGGAACATGGATGATTACTTCTCTCATGTTTTTGGCAAACTTATATTTGATCTGTTGGGATTACGATAAATTCAAAGCTATTCTGCCATTCAATTCGGCAGAAGCGAAACCATTTGTTCTGCGAAAATATTTACTTTTTATTTTGCTCGGCACAATAGGCGGAGTTTTAGCATTTTTATTTTTTGCGGGGATTACGGTTTATTTTTATAAATTAGGAATTTGGGGAGCCATTGGCGGAGCAATCTTTGGAGGCTTGATCGGATATATCAACGCCCGACATTTGCAAAAAATTTAGTCGAATCAGGTTAGTGGTTTACACAAATAATTATGAAAATGGGCATATACTTTCTTATTTCGCAAGCGATTTTAATTCTAATCGGATTAATTTCAATCTTTGGTGCGATTATTATATTTCGCAAACAATCTAAAAGAATTCCGCATTACGTTTCAGCTGTTTTTTTGTGCCTGACCTTACTTGGCTGCCTGACAGGACTGGTCGGCACAATTTATTTTAAAAGGCTTTTTGGAATAGACAGAGAAGGAAAAGCCGCACCGAATTTGGCTTATCAAGCTCTGCCTGACGATACATCTAAAAGTCTTTTTGACCACCAGGGAAAAGTTATAATTCTGAATCTTTGGGCAACCTGGTGTGGACCTTGTCTGAAGGAAATGCCCGCACTCAATCGAATTCAAAAAGATTTTAAGGACAGAAATGTGATTGTTTTAGCGATTTCGGATGAAACCAAGGAAGAAATTATAAATTATCTTGAAAAAAATAAATTCACGATTAATTTTGGCACAACAAACGATTCAAACTATTTTCGAGAGGATTCAGTTCGACCAACCACCTTCATAATTGACCGCGACGGTATAATTTGTGAAGTATTTGTTGGAGAAATGAATTATGAAAAGTTAAGTCGAGCAATTAATTATTACCTCGAATAAGAAAACTGACTTGGGAGTTAAACAAGAATCAAGTCAAATACAAGTTAAGATAATAATATACTTGACTCACCTAAATTATTTAGTTCTGCTGAATTTGTTTTAATGTTCTACACCCGCTTTAAATTGAAATCCAAAACCGGCTCGCCCGATTGATGACACCTAAATCTATTGTTATAGCTGATGTTACGATGAACAATCCACATACGACTTTGAATTGTGTAGAGTTCAATATTTAAACAGGTTCTGCACTCGGACTTTATTTTACTTTGGATTTAATCGAGCGATATATACACTAAATTCCGCGCTCGGTGATAGCTCTTTATGTGAATAGACGGAGGGTAAACAAATTTTGCAGCTTTGGTAAATGGATGGACAACCACATTTGCCTTGATAAATCTCGCTTCCGCTTATTACAACTTCCTTAGCCTTTTCCGCCATTCAGATCTACTCTGCCTCCGCTAACGATGCCCTCATGTCGGACAGTTTCAAAAACAAATGAAATTCGTTAGGCGATAGTAATTTCCTGATTTTCAGTCGGTTCAAAGACCAATCCCGAACAAAAAATCAGCCGTCGGATTGTTTCTCTACGCGCTCAGAAAAGTAAAAGGCAAGTGAAAAATTTATTATTTACAAAACGCAAATCTCAACAATTCTTTCAAAAACTTTCAAATTCAATTCTTCGAGAATGTATTGGCTGTTTTTTTGGTTGATTTCAAATCCACCACCGATTGTTCAATTAACCCGAAAACACCAAGTTTTTTAAGGCTCGGATCGGCTTCGATACGGTCAATTTGCTCTAAAGGAAGTGCCGCGCCTTTAAACCTTCGGCAAATATCGGGCGTAACGACCAAAAACCAAGTCGGCGCATCTTCGCGCTCTTTGCCCGTCGGAATCGCCCAGAGCGTAAATTGGTGTGGCGAAATCTGCGTATAGAAATAGTAGTAGTTGCGATGATTTAGGGCGCGGTTTTCCGCTGAAAACAAGCGGTTCTTGCGTTCCCAGATAATGCCTTCGAGTTTTTGCAAATCTTCGGGAAATCCGCCGCGTTTTTCGTGAAAACGGAGAAGGTCGCGCATCATCATTGATACGGTATCAACCGGCATTTCGGCTTGTTTTTGGCGGTCAACCGACCATAACGAATAAATATATGCGGCAATGACAATCAGCAAAGACATCACCGCGACAATTAGCGAAAGTTTGATTCTTGTGGTGTGCATAATCTTAAAAAACACTCCTTGTAATCTCCATTTCAGCGCGGGCATCGAGTTCGCGGAAAGCCAGTCGGACATCATCACTCAAACCGTCAAGTGCGTCCGAATCGTCAATGGATTCCGTCGGATTTTCAATTTCTTTGGTCAAAACTACGGTTATGTTTTCAGATTGCTCCACAATTTCCTCATTTGCAGCTAACCGCATACGCGAAGCGATGTCTTCATTGTTGGTCAGATATTCGGGTTGATTTGCCATATTTGTTTCTTCTGTTTCAGTTAGAATCGAATTTTGATTAAAGATTTCATCAACAACTGCTTTGACGATCTTTTCATTAGTTTCATCGTGCAAATTTATTCGATTCGAGATGTTATTTTCTTCAATTTCAGAGGATGCACTTTGCGTTTCCGAATAAATTTCGCTGCCATTGTCGGCAAACTTGAAACCAACATCAATATCACCCAAATAAATAACCTTCGGCGAGCCGTAAACGGGCGAAAAATACTTTTCTTTCAGGACTGCCATCGGCGGATAAGCGGCTTTGATCGGCGGTGCGGTGTCGTTGACGATGAGCAGTTCTTTGTGCGCCGAAATTTGCCGAACTTCGCCGGCGTGCATAAGAGCGCGTTTTTGTTCCGCATAGCGGATATTGTCGTTTTGCTTGCCTGGAAAATCTTGAAAAGTTTTCGCGTAAATAGTCGTATCGCCAAGCTGTTTGGAAGCGTATTCTGCCGTGATGTCATCAAGTCCGGGGAGGAATATTTTCGTCATTACTGTTCCAAGAATGGCGTTTGCCTGTTCCTTTCCGTATTGGTCATACATCTGCGGCAAGTCCTGATAGCCAAGTCCCAAACCGACTCCGCGCCCGCGTCCGATGCCGGAGATGCGTTTTACTTCAGCGACGTTAAGTTGATAGGCTTCGTCAATCAAGACAAAACACGGAATTTCCGGCTCATTCACACCGTCGAGTCGCATTTCTAAAACGGCTTGCCCCAAAAAACTGGCGATAAATTCCTTGTAAATCTCCGCCGCCCCTTCGGAAACAACGAGATAAATAGCTGTTCCCTTTTCCCTTAATTTACTAAAATCAATCACGCGGCAACCTTTTTCTGTTTCCTGCGTCGTCGGCATCGTCGTAACATTCCGCGTTGGCGCGAGTGTGAACGGGCGAAGTTTGTTGTAAAGACCAATCAGCACCGAGCCGTGTGTTTGCGGTGGTGAGCGACGGAAGGCAAAAAAAGCTTGTTTAGCGAAAAAAGACGGCGAAGTTTCGAGTTCGCTGGCGAAAGTATCTTCTTTTCCGCCCACACCAATCAAAAAGTCAGCAGCAAACGCCGGAATTGCTTTGTCGCCATAAACATAAGCCAAATGCAAAAGAATTGCGGTCAAAGCAAGCTGTTCTGCTTCGCCCCAAAACGGGTCTTGTGAGGTTTTCTGCCTATTTTCCGCTCCTAACATCATTCCGGCAATTTGGCAGGCGAAAGACGGATTTTCGCGTGCTTGGGGCAAAAAATTCCACCTGTCCGATTTTTCGGGGTTGTTTAAATCCAGCCGATAAACATTTCGTGCAAAGTTTCCTGTTTGCTCGATCAGTTCGCCTTTGGGGTCATAAACCAAAACTGACGATTTTTTCAAAATGGCGCGAATCATTGCCATAAAAAAGGTTTTTGATTTTCCAGAACCCGTCGGACCGAACATTGCAAAATGCCGCAGCCATTGTTCACGCGGCAAAAATAAATCGCGTCCGCCGAAAACCTTGGCGAGCGGCAGAGAATTTTTCGGCAAAGGCAACGACTTAAATTTATTGATTAATTTTTTACCGATTAAATCCTGAACATTCGCCCAACGCGCCGAACCGTGCGAAGTGGACATTGCATAGAGTCGGTATGACCAGCAAAGCAGATAAGCGTCCAGAAAACCGGCGGCGAGTGCGAGTATTGCCAAAGACCAGAATACAAGCCACATTAGCCCGGAAACTTCAAGCAAATAACCCGCAAATAAACCGAAGAACGCGCCGGTCAAGCCTAAAAAAATAAAAAAAACGGCTTGACCGACATCGCTCGCCCACGCCCAAAATGCTTGGTAAGCGGGCAAATATTGTTCATTCGCTTTGCGCGGAATGCCGCGTGAGGCATCGAATTTTTCTATCCATTGGTGGCTGAACATAAATTTCTTAACGATTTACGGGCAATTCCATCATTAAACGCTTTTCCTCTTCGAGAATTTGCTGTTGGTTTTCTTGTTTCGGCAAAATTTCGCCGCGCCATTGCTCGATTGTCCATCCGGCTGCAACGATTTTTTCGAGCGGTGCAAACGGGGCGGGAATTTCAAATTTATCAGTCGAAGCCGATTGAAAGTATGTAATCGTTCTTCGGTCCAGAGAAGTTAGCGGAAACCGAAGCAAAATCGCCGGACTGTCGGCGTTCTGTAGCGGGCGTGAAAGAATTTCAAATCTCAGCGGGCTTGATTGGTAACGAACAGAAATCGTGCCGGAAGGTGAAAATAATTCGTTATTTTCAAATTGTAAGCCCGGCGGCATCAGCTTTCGTTCTGAAATGAAACTCCAAATTTGTTCAAGACTTTTCGGCACACTTCCCTGTTCATTATTGATGGCAAAAACGGACAAGGAAATTGCCATCCCCAAAGCTCCGGTTTCGCGCAGACGAATTGAAGTATCATACACTTCGCCTTTGAAAATTTCGGGCGAGTTATAAATTCTTTCCTCATTGATCGGTTGTTCGTGTTCAAAGTTGGGGCGTTCAATAAATTTCACTTGTCCTTGTGTTTGGGGAGCGGAAAGCAGGCGAAGTCCGCCAAAAACACATACAAGCAATAAAACCAAAACCGCGACATTGAACATTGGCGAGGAAATGAGCGAACGCACTACATTTTTTATCGGCGATAAAGTTTTGTCAGACGATTTTCTAGGCATAATGTTCTCCAATTTCAGCAATAAAACTTGTGTAGGTATTTCCGTTAAAATAGCTTTCGTCGCGCTCACCTAACCAACCGTCAACTTGCGGATGAAAAGATGTCGCCGTCAAAAGTAGATAATCAAGCTGAATTTTGAGAAACTCCTGTGCCTCACTCGTTTTGACGAAATAGCAAAAATAACGAAGGAGAGAATTTTCATCTAAATTATCTACATGGTCGCGCTCGAACGCTCCGACGACATCAATGGATTCTCTTAAACTGGGGTAATCTTCGAGTCCGGCAACGCCGCGCACACCGTCAAGCAGTTTGATTGCCAAAGCAAGCTGTTTTGACGAAGCATCTGGACACCGCGCCCGTAAAATTTCCAATTCCTTGATGAGCGAGGGCGTAGAAAAACTCGAAAAGATATGCCGCGAGATAAAAGGCGCACTCAATTTATGACGCAAATCGTTGGAAGTGGTTACGACTATCGGGCGAGATTTCCAATCGGAAACGCCGATAAATCCATCCGTCAGACGCGGAATATAAATCAGTCCGCGCTCCAGCGGCATCAGCATCGCGTCTTCAATCGAAGCCCCGAATTTATCGCTCTCGTCGAGAATTAAGATCGGTGGAGCGAATATGTCATCCAAAAGTGCAACGTGTGCCGCCAAATCGTAAGCCAAACCCATTTCGCCTAAAATAAGAAATTCGCGTTTCCATTTATCGCGCCGCGCTTTACGCATCAATTCATCACGCTTGTTTCCAGAGAGATTCGCGGCGAGCCGCAGATTTTCGTTCATCCACGCCGCTTGTTCTTCCTTGTCCCAATCGTAGAGAATTTCTTCCTGTTTCAAGCCGTCGCGTCCCGACACAATGCAAATTGTCAGATTGCAGCTTTGGGCAAGAGCTTCGGGAAAAGCGGTTTTGCCGCTCCCGCGTGTGCCGGAAATCATCCAGCCTCTGCCGGATTTTAAGCTCTGGCAAAAGTCGGAAAAATTGCGTTCTTCCGGGACGTAGCCTGTCGTGCAAATAAGCCCGTAAAGTTCATTTTCACGACCTTCCAAAACTAACTTGCGCGGATTGATTTGTGCTTTTTTGTCATCGTGCGGAATCATAAAAGTTCTTTCCTATTTTTCTTCCATTGCCAGATATTTTTCTGCCAAGACGCGGAATTGCGGAGTCATTCTCGGAAGCGCGGCGCGGATTTTTTCTTTGTTGCCTTCACTGAAAAGGTCTGCCAATTCGGTTTCTGATAATCCGGTGGCGGTTTTCGAGTTCTGACCTAACCTTTCTGCGTTTGAAATCTCATCGGGCAAATCCGTAACCAGCACGAAAGCGGTAGTTCCCGCAGAAACTTCAACAAATTCGTTTGCGTTTCGGTTATTGCCGATCAATCCCGATATTTCGTCTGATATTTTGGAAGTTGAATCGGAAATCACAACCGTTCCGCCCGAACGTCCGTTTCCAATCGCACCGAGCGCGACTGATCCGGCATCACGAAGTCCGCCAAAGATGCGCGACCAAGTGCTTTTTATCTGTCGTTTGCGCCCCGTAACGCCCGATGCGCCGTCATTTCCCATCACTTCGCCTTCAAATTTAATGAGTCCGCCGCTGACAGGATCAATCAAACCAACCACCGAAATAAAGGCACGTTTGTATTCGCTTCCGCGAAGAGTGCCGACTAAAACCGTGCCGGCAGGATAAGTATAATTTTTACCCGTAACGGCTCTCGTCAATTCCATTCTGACCAAACCACCCGAAGCCCGAAGTGTATAAACCGCTCCGAGAAATCGAATTGGCAAAAGCGTTCCAAACGGAATTGAAGCTATTGGCTGATTAGTAAAATTGACGTTTTGTGTAGTCGAAACAATCTGACTGTTTGTGGCTGAAACTGTGTTTGTTACGGCAATTTCTTTGCGCTCAATCCCGAAAAATAATGAGCGTCCAAGCGGCACATTATTAGTTTCGCGTGTCGGTTGAACAACTGAATCGTTAATTCTTTCGTTGTTCGTTGAACTTTGCACAGAAGTTGAACCAGACGAAATCAGCGTTTTGGTTGATTCGGCATTTGTGTTTGTAACCTGTGCATTTCCTTGAGTTCGGTTAGTTTCCAAAAGCGGATCCGGCACGATGACAGGTTCGTTCAAATCGGTGGCTTTTGTCGGCGGAATATCAACCGAAGAATTCTCAGCTACGGTTACATTTGTGTTGGAAGCATCATTTGTTGTTCCGTTCGGATTTTTTTCGGCAACCAAATTGAGTGCCATTTTCAGTTTTTCTTCTTCCGTCACGGGTGCAGGATTAGACGAATTCGTTTTCGCCGTGCGGTCAACCGGCTGCGGTTTTGATGCGGCAAACGCACCGATGCCGAAAAACCAACTCATCAACAAAACCAGTAAAATAAAGCCAAAGACGAAGCAAACAAAGACAAAAAACAATTTTTTCTTTGACGCTTTCGGAGTTTCCGTTAATTCTTCAAGCTCTTCATCTTCGGTTTCCTTCGATAAATTTTCATCAGAGCCAATCCTATCGTTTGCGGCTTCCAGTAATAATTTTTCGCGCTCGTCAGATTCTTCTAAAATCGGTAAAGCGGCAGGTATTTCGGAAATTTCAGCTATTTTTACAGACATCTCTTTCTTACTCCTTCGTGGTATTCACGCCCGGTAAAAGCGTTGTGGTCGGTGAATCGGCGGCTTCGCGGTGTGTTGCCAGAACGCTCAGACGTTGGTTTGCGCCCATCACCGGCGCGTTATAAACGAGCGCGTAGTAAACAGTCGAACCCGGCAGAATCAGACCTTCAAAACTGGTCGTTTCGACATAGATTCTTTCGAGTCTTTCGGTTTGCAGCGGATTTCCCTTGTTGTCAACCGTCAAAATTTGTAGTTCAGGTGTGCCGGGAACGAGGCGCAAATTACTGGTCGTGTTATTGCGAACCGCGACGATGACCAATCTTTGTGTGGAATCAATTTCGGAAACTGAGGAAACCGCCAAACTTAAACCGTTATTGGTTTCAGACCACGCGCCTAAATTTTTGGCGGGATTTTTCAAACAATCCGCAAGCCGTCGGTTGACCAAACGCGAAAGTTCCAATCCGGTTTTCGGAGTCTTTTTTGATTGTTCATTTTCCTTCCGACTGAGATTGCCTCTGGTAACTTCCGTTTGTGTTAATTTCACGGGAATTATTTCTTCTTTGTTTGGAGTTTCTTCGGTGTTTTCGGAGGTTTTTTCAGTTTGAGAATTAACCAATTTTGAATTCGCTCGTGTATTTTTTGTAATTGTCGGCTTGATGTCTTCGCCCAAATTGAAGGCAAGTCCGGCGGTGCGTCTGGCTGAAACAACTTCGTCGCGGTCATAATTGATGACGCAGCGATGAGCGTTTTGACGAATATTTCCGACGGGAACGAATTCCAAAATCAGAATCAGCCCTGAACGCATTTGTAGCGTAATGGTCGCCGACGCGCTTTGCTGACCGACGATAAAGCCTTCGCCCGGATAAATCGTAATTGAACGGTCAGATTCTTTGGTCGGCGATTGAAAAACGGAAACGAGTTTCGGATTGCCTTCGTGAATGTAATAAACCCCGTCCGAAGCCGGAAATTCGACGATTGAAACGGCGTTTTGGGCAAGCCCAAGACGAACTATAGTCGGCTGTTTGGGATTAACCGCGACAGTCGCTTCGCCCGAAAGATAGTCGGTTTCCGCCGTATTGACGACGCTGACGGGAAAATTTGATTGATTGATGGTTGTTTCGGTTTTTTCCGATTTTGGCTGAACCGTTGTTTTGGCGACGGTTTTACTTGTCGCACGTTTGTTCGTCCGTTTGTTTTGCGCCGCCGCATCTATTGATCCGCAAATAAAAATTGCCGCCGCCAGAAACATCAGTTTTATTAAAAACCAATATCTTGATTGTATTTCATAGAAAAAACTATCCTTAAAAATTTGAATTTGCATAAAAGTCCTCCTGTTCGGCGCGTCTTAACACACACCGAATCTAAATTTGAAAATTTGGTAATTTAGTTATTGCTTCGGATTTTCACTCGAAGCGTTGTTTGTTTGGTTTTCTGTTAGAGATGATTCAATCTCACCGCTCGAAACATCGCCGTCAGCCAGAAGTGCAATCGCCGATTGAGTTTTGCCGCTGACGGGTTCGACGCGAAATCTCAAAATCGTGAATCCCGTCCGCAGATTATTGTCGTTTCGCGCGGGCGAGGCGGGCGAGTCTTTGAGCAGAAACTTTATTTTTAACTGCAATGATTCTTCAACATCCTGCCCGTTTGCTTTGCGGCGAATCTTCCGAATACCGATTGCCCGCAAGATATAAGGATCGCGTTCATCAACCGACAAATCTTGCAATTCCCAACTTGAATTAATGCTTTCCGCCTTTTCCGTTGCGAGCAAGCCGTTTTGTTTGAGCCGCGCCGCAAACGAAAGCGACAAATCCGGGTCCAGCATCCGCAGAAGTTTATTTATCTCTGATTCTCTGGTCGTCTGCTCGACTTCGTAGAGAGATTTCAAAAACTCTTTAACGAGATATTTTTTATCCGTTTCATTCGGTCTGTCCGGTGTGATTTCAACCGTTTCCGTCGCTCCGTAATCGCGGTTGTTGAGTTCGACGACGCGCCCCGAAGATTTGTCCACGATAATCCGATCCGCGCGGCGCACCGCCAAAAAGACGTTTGTTCCGATGCTGATTGCCAACAAAACCACCAAAGCGGAAACCGCTCTAAGCAATGATGAAATCGTCAAAACGTCTTCCGGGTCGCGTGATGTTTCTGCGAATTCCTGAAAATCTTCGGGCAGTTTAGTATTCGTTTTGTGATAAACCGAAGAATATCCGTCCTCGCTAATATGTTGCTTATTTGAATCATCAAGCACATTTTTATTCATTTTCATTGTTACCTTGAAATCTAAAATTGAAAGTTTTATTCGTATCCAAATCAAGCATAGAGCAAATTGAGTGCCAAAGTTTAAAGTCGGAAAAAAGCCTTATTCTGCTGAGGTTAATGCTAATTTGGCGCAAAAATTAAAAATTCTGGAAATATGAAGCGAAACCAGGCTACAACCAATTTCTAAAGTTCCAAGTAATCCCTGACCATAAATATTCGCTTTTTTATTAAATTTTTGAATATTTTCCGGCTTTCCCGGATACGTTAGTATGAGTAGCGGTTATGGATGATAAGGAAGCAATCGAAATTTGTTTGAAGGGCGAGAAAGACGCTTTTCGTTTTTTGGTCGAAAACTACCAAAAACAAGCCGTCGCTCACGCTGTTGCTATTCTCGGCAACGCGGAAGACGCTCTGGATGCCGTGCAGGAAGCGTTTATTGACGCTTTCAAGTCGCTCAAACAGTTTGACCGGACACGGCGGTTTTATCCCTGGTTTTATGTTCTGCTTCGCAACCGTTGTTACAAAATGTCGGCACGAAAACGTGAAACCGTGAGCATCGAGGAAACCGAAATTCTTGCGCCGCGTGCCGGTTTGCCAAGCGAAGAAAGATTCGCGCTCGAAAGGGCTTTGGTTGAATTATCAAAAGAAGACCGCGAGATAATTACTTTGAAATATCTGGACGGACTTTCTTACGACGAATTAGCCGAGCATTTACAGATTCCGCGCGGAACGGTGATGAGCCGGCTTTTTTACGCCCGCAAGCAGTTGCAGGCGAAATTGACGGGAAAGTTTCATTAAAAGATTTTGGGGGAAATATGAACGAGATAAATTGCGAAAACGTGCTGATGGCGAAAATGGCGGAAATTGACGGCGAAGAAGCCGGATTTTCGTCCGAACAAGTAACTCTGCATATAGCCGCTTGCGAGAATTGCCGACGGGAAATTGAACAAATGCGGTTAAGCGACAATCTGTTCAAAAACCAAACGCGGCGCGGGCAACCGGCGGATTTATGGTCGGCGATTGAAAATCAAATCGGAAATAAAACAGTTTATCAAATCAGTTGGAAACCGTTTGTTCTGCTCGTCGTGATTCTCGTTGCATATAAACTGCTTGAAATGCTTCCCGAACGTGATTTCGGTTTGGCTTTCAAACTCGTGCCGCTCGTTTTTATCGTCGCGCTGTTTGTTTTTTTGAAAGAAAATCCGTTCAAAATTAACGCCGAACTCACACAAGGAGAGATATAACTATGAATGAAATGAACACTAAAGAATCTCTGATTATCGGACAAAAATACGCTTTTGCGACCGCTTCCTTGATTTTGGGAATTAGCTGTTTCGTTAATTTACTCGGACTCGAGAAAGCGATTTTGGCGATTGTTTTTGCTTGGCTGGCATTACGAACTACGCCCGCGCCGCAGTTGAAAGAACATCGCGTTTGGGCGAAAGTCGGTTTGGTTCTCGGTATTCTGCCGCTGATTATTTTGCCGACTATAATTATTTTAAACTTTGACCGCATTCGGGAAATTATCGAATTATTTTCAAAATTGAGCGGCGGTAGATAAATCTTAAAATGGAGAAACGAAAATGAAAAATTTAACTTTTATGCTGATGAATATACTGATTTTAATCGTTTTGGCGTTGCCGGTCTTTGCCCAAAACGAGAACGGCGCAATCGAGGGAAACTGGCTCGGAACGCTTGATGTCGGCGAGGGAGTAAAAATGCGGCTGGTTTTGAAAGTGGCGAAAACCGCTGACGGTTTCGCGGCAAAACTCGACAGTATTGACCAGGGCGCGAAGGATTTGCCGATTGATTCAATCAAACTGGAAGGCAATAAGATGAGTTTTGCCGCCGCTCAATTCGGGATGAGCTATGAAGGAACGCTCAACGAAAAAAGAGACGAAATCAGCGGAACTTTTCGGCAAGGCGCGGGTTCAACGCCTTTTGTTTTCAGACGCATCGCCGAAATTCCGAAAAAAAGTCGGCGGCAAGACCCGATCAAACCTTATCCATATGCGGAGCAAGAAGTCGTTTATAAAAATGAAAAAGATAACGTAAGACTAGCCGGAACGCTGACCTTGCCGCGCGGCGGCGGAAAATTTCCGGCTGTAATTTTAATCACCGGAAGCGGCTCGCAAGACCGCGACTCGACCATCGCCGGACACCGCCCGTTTCTGGTGTTGGCGGATTATTTGACACGCCGGGGGATTGCCGTTTTGCGTGTTGACGACAGAGGTGTCGGCGGTTCTGATTTGGGTTCGCTTCGCGCTACAACCGAAAATTTTGTCGGCGATGTTTTAGCCGGAGTCGAATACTTAAAAAGTCGCAAAGAAATCAATCCGAAACAAATCGGACTCGTCGGACACAGCGAAGGCGGAATGATTGCGCCGATGGCTGCCGTCCGCTCGAAAGACGTGAGTTTTATCGTAATGCTTTCCGGGATGGGGCAAACCGGCGAAGACGTAATTCTCACGCAGTTGGCTTTAATTCAAGAAGCGAGCGGCGCGAAACCGGAAATAGTCGCTGCGGCGGTTGATTTTCAAAAAAGCCTTTTTGCCATTATTACATCCGAACCCGACGATAAACTTGCCGAAGGTAAAATCAACGAAATGCTTTCAGCGCGTAAAAGTAAAATGAACGAGCAGCAAATCAGAGAATTTGCACGGGTTGAAGCAGACATCAAAGCCGGAATGCCAAATCTATTATCGCCGTGGTATCGCTATTTTCTCGCCTTTAATCCGCGTCCGGTGCTTGAAAAAGTAAGCGTTCCGGTGCTGGCATTGAACGGCGAAAACGACGTGCAGATTGCCTCGAAAGAAAATCTCGCGCTCATTTCAGCCGCGCTGAAAGCCGGAAAAAATAAAGATTTTACGGTCAAATCTTTTCCGAAACTCAATCATCTTTTCCAAACGAGCCAAACGGGTTTGCCCGTTGAATACGACGCAAACGAAGAAACAATTTCACCGCTCGTTTTGGAAACTGTTTCAAGTTGGATTTTGGAGCGAACAATCGGAAAGTAACAAGAAAGATTGTCATTTGTGTCTAAGAATATTGAAATATGGTGGTGCAAAAATAATCCACTGGTGCAAAAATAGTCCAAGTGGTGCAAAAATAGTCCACCCGCATTAAACGCAAAATCAAAAAGGAAGCCGGAAGTTAAAAATAAACTTTGACGGCTTCCTTTTTATCTTTTAGTTCTTTTTATTTTGAAGGCTCAGCGAAAAAGGTAGAACGTGCCTTGTTCGTCGTCGCGGGGCGAGAATTATTGGTGATAACAATGACTCCGTTTTCCGTTAATTTCGTTTGATTTCCATTACTGACCGCATACCGACTGCCGGAGCGAGAGTCATAATAAATTTCAGCCGAGTTGTTTGTTTGCTGGTTTTGCTCAGAATTTCGGTTAGTTGTTTCTTTAATAATTGCATTGACATCGGGAATTTGAGCGGTCGTTTGCGGAATGTAAACGGGCGTTTTGAAATCGGGAATTTTTCCGATTTCGTAATCAATCAAACTCACTCGCGCCACAGTTGCAGAAATCACGGTTGGAAATACGGCTCTGACGATATTTGCCGGAAAAGTCCCGCGTGAAACAAGCCAGCGGTAGATTTTTAATCCGCGCCCGACATATGCAATGGTTTCTGCGTAGGGCGGAACGCCGCCGATGGTTTTGACGGCTTTGGGATTGATAATTTTTCGTTCCGTTCTAATAATGCGCCCGCTGAGATATGCGGAAACCGTGCCTTCGCCCGAATTATACGCAGCTAAAATCGAATCAATCCGCCCGCCGAAAAGATTCGACAAATATTTCACATAACGCGCGGCGGCACGAATCGCCGGAACAGGTTCATACGGATTGACTAAATCGTATCTGGCGGCAGTTGACGGAATGAACTGCATTAGCCCTTGCGCGTTTTTTGGGCTGGTCAGCCACGGGCGAAAACGGGTTTCGTTGTAAGCAATCGCCCATAAAACATTCGGGTCAACGCCGTATGCGTTTGCCGCCCGTAAAATTTCATTTTCAAAATATGCGGCTCGAGTCAGCACGGGAAAACGCGAAAATTGATTGCGGGTCAAATTGGTTTGTGCGGGAGCCAAAGCCGCCGAAAGATTTATTAAAATCATTGCAAAGAGTAATGTTTTGCGTAATCGCGCCCGAAAACCGCCAAACGCGGCAAAGTTAAAATTCATTTATTTGTTACCTCGATTAAATTTGATATTGGAAAACGGCGAAAGTTTTCACTTGAAATCAAGAAAGCGCAAACCTTATGCCTAATTGCGCCTTAAATCCGTAACCGCTAATAAAATCAACATCTTTTCGCATAGGCACGTCTTTTGCTCTAAGCCAAATCACAAACTTTCGGGAAAGGATGTAAAAAGTCTTTTCTCAATCAATCAAAACCAAAATCAGTAGAGGATAAAAATAATGAACCAAAAATTTGGAAACCTGAATTTTATGAAAAAGTATTCGGCGGGGAGTTTGAGAAAAACACTCGTTGCCGTGAAAGATAGTTTTTTAGCACACGCCAAAGCATCGTTTCCGGTGCTGGCGATTTTCGGCATCAGCCTTTTGCACAACCAAGCAATTCACGCTCAAGGTCCGATTTTCACGGGTGATGCGGGAAATCTCTCGAACATCATCCGTGAAGGCTTGAAGCTGATGTCTATCATTTTGTTTTGTCTTGGCGCAGTCGGCATTGCGTGGGGAATTTTTAACAAAATGACCGGCAAGGAATGGGGCAGTCAGGCATTCGGCGGAATTCTGAGCTTTGCCTTCGGAACAATCGTGGCGGTTTTTTGGCAAATCGCGCAAGGTCGCGCAGTTTCCGTTGACACCAATTTCTAAATACAATGCGAAGAAGACAAACCAGACCTAACATTTTTCGCAACCTGAGACGTTTCGGCGTTTTTCAAGGCGACTGGAAATACATCCTGATTCCAACGGGGGTGATGTATTTCCTGCCGTTTATTTTAGGCATTTGGATTTACTACATTCCCGCCGGATTTCCGCTCGGACTGCTAACCTTTATGGTCTTGCTCGGCAGTTTCAATTTCCTGCGGGCAAGCAAACCCGAATGCTGGCTTAAAAACCGAATGGACGCGGCGAGTGATAGTTGGACGAATTTTCGCCCGCCGATAAATGAAGAGTTCGGACAGACGGATTGGATTACAAAACGAGGTATATAATTTTATGGACACCGCAAATCTTTCATTTGCACAAGTTTTTCTGACTATTGTGGGCAGTTTTTCAGCCCTTGGAGCTGCTTTTGCTATCGGTTGGAGAGTTTTTCCGGCATTAACTTTTCGCGGATTTATCGGCAAAACGGAATCGGCGAAAAATTCGATTGAAGAAACCGATAACCCGGCTCGTGCCGCCGGGCGTTTGTTTCCGACTGAAATTTTAGGTTTGGAAGGCAACATCATCCGTTACCGCGACGGAAGTTTTGCCAAAGCCTACGGGTTCGAACCCGCGAACACGCTGTTCGACGATGAGCGAATGACTGAGCAACGAATCGAGGAACTCAAAACTTTGCTCAAATTTGAAAAGCCGGAAAAAACCGTCATTCAGTTTCGTTTTCAAACCAAGCCCGATGACGGAACAACGCTCAAGAATCATCTGCGAACACGCAACACGGAAAAATGCGATGCTCTCGCTTCTCTGCTGCAAGCGACAAACTTAGCGGTCTATGAGGAAGCAATCAAGAGCGGCGCGATAAAAACTCAAACGGCGACTGTCTGGATCCGTGTTCCGACCAAACATCTTGACGATAAAAGCGTTTTATCGCGCTTTGTGCCTTCATTGATTCGGGAAATAAAGTCAGTCGGATTTTTCAATTTACTTTTCAGTCCGATTATTTCAGGGAAAAACGCTTTTTCTCAAAGTTTTTTGGCACGAGAATTAAAAGCGGAAAAATATTGTCGGGAAAAAGCATTACGAATTTTTCAATCGTTTGAAGCGAATTTTCCGAAAGAATTGCGTTTGTCTGAACTTTCCGCGCAAGAAGTTTTCGACGAGATGTTTTTAAGCCACCGGCGCGAACATCTTGAAACACCAAAACTGCCAAACCAAAAACGAATTGATATTCGCAGATATTTGACTAGTGCCGAAATCAAATGCGATGAAACCAATCACGTCATTCATAACAGCGCGTTGGCAAGCCTTATTAGCTTGAAAACTTTACCCAATGGATTCGTTACCGCCGATACGATGCGGTATTTGACGGCAACCAGAAACCTGAAATTTCCGCACGAAATTGTGGTTGATTTAACGACTACGGAAAAAACGGCGGCAAAGAAAGATTTGCAGAAACGCATTGACCGCATTGACGGCAGCCGAAACACTTGGTTCGGCTTTAAATCGCTCAAAAAAGATGCCGTTGTTATTAAATCAGACCTTGAAAATCTGCTTGAGCAGGTCGAAGGCGATTCGGAAGAAATCTGTCAGATTCGCTTGAACGTCATTGTTTTCGGCGGTGTCCAAACCGGCAAACGCCCGTCCATCGAACAGATAAAAATTCTCGACGACCGCTGTGATGAGGTTATCGCTTCCATTCGTAAGAAAACGGGCGCGGACGCGATTCGGGAAGATGCGGCGCGTCAAAGGGCAATTTATCCGCGAATGCTGGCAGGAGAACTTTCTTGGCGCAAAACCGGGCAGGAACTGGTCGAAACCGCCGATTCCGTTATAGCTTTTGTGCCAACCGAAACGAATTGGCGTGGAAGTCAGCGACCGCACAGCATTTTTACGACTCCTTCCGCAACGATGTTTGGTTTAGACCTTTACGACCGTGCGTTAATCAAGTCGCCAACGGTCATCGTTACCGCCGCATCAGGTGAAGGCAAATCATTTTTAGCGACAATGCTGATTACCGACATTCGCGCTCATCGCGGACAGGTTAAAGTGCGCGTGATGGATTACCGCTACTCTTTTAAACCGATTTGCCGGCTTTTTAACGGTCGCCATATCGAATTTAACGAGCAAGAGCCGAAGCCGATCAACATCTGGAATTATCCGGGCATTGAAACCGGCAAACTACCTTCAAAACGGCAACTGGCGATGGTTTTGACCGACATTTTGATTTTGAGCAAAACGCCTAAAACAGATGCTATTTCCAGTGCGATTGCCGCGACGGTAATTGACGAAGTTTATAAAATGGCATCGGCGCGAAACGGAACAGGCAGACCGAAATTTCAGCCGACTTTAGGACATTTTCTCGACGTGCTAAAAAGCTATCATTGGTCGGACGCTCAAAAAGCTCGGGCGGACGAACTTTATCTCAAACTCAATATCTACCGCAAAGATCCGTGGCTCAATGCGCCGACGCATCCCGATTACGACACCAATTCGATGTTCGATGTCTTTGAACTTTCGACGATTGCCACTTTGGACGAAAAAATCCGCGAATCGGTCGGTTTCCGAATTTCCGCCCAAATTATGCAGGAAATCGGCGAAGAATCAGACTCAGGACAAAAAACGCCGATTCTCTTTATCTGTGACGAAGTGCGCGAAATCAATAAACATTTTCCGGCGATTCAGGAATTGATGGCGGAAGCCTCTGTCACAGGTCGCAAAGAAGGGTTGGTAACGATTCTTTTCTCGCAAGCCTACGAGCATTTTACGGGAACGCCCGAACGCCCCAATGTGTCGGGAATTGATTTAGTCAAAAACTCCGGCGTGAAAATCATCGGCAAACAAATCGGCGGTTTTGAACGCCTGGCGGATGATTGCGAACTATCGAAAGAAACTATTGCCGCCGTCAAAGCCATTAACAACCATTACGGCAGTTATACGCAATGGGTAATGGTCTTGGGAAGCGGAAACGACAAGATTATAGAGATGGCAGAAGTTCACGCTTCGCCGGCAATGCTCTGGGCAAATACCAATGACACCAACGAAGCCAACGCCCGACGGCTTCTCGAAAATTTACGTCCCGATTTACCACTTGCCTTTATCGTCAGTTGGCTGGCGAACAAGTATCCGCGCGGCTTAACGGCAGTAGGTTTAACCAATCTTTTCGATGAAGATTTGGCGGAATTAAATATTGGAGGAAATTTATGAAATCACAACTTTTGAGTTTTCCGAAACAGATTTTGATGAGTCTTTTGCTTTTTTCGATACTGCTCGGATTTGAACCAAAGAGCGCGCAGGCTCAATGGACGGTCTTCGATCCGTCGCAATACGCACTGCAACTTTCCAAAAAAATTGAAGAAGCGACGCGCTGGATGGAAACGGTCAACCAATATATCACGATGTATGAAAACGCCGTCAAGCAATATCAAAAGATGGTCGAAAGCGTGACGAATTTGCGCGGAATTTTAGACAAAGTTGATGAGCAAATCACACGTCATAAACAACTTATCACGACTTACGCACAGCTTGGAAAATTGATTCGAGGAACTTACGAATTAAAACGCCGGATTGAAAACACGATTACCAGTCAGATTCAATCCGTCGTTAATATTTCCCGTAGGCTTAGGAACGGCATTTTCGATATGGATCAGAATAAACGCGATTTGGACGACTTTTTGCGCCATTCAATCGGGCGGCGGGCGGACGCGGAACTTAAAAATCTCGAACGGCTCGCCAAACTCGATGCCGAATTGGAGCGAATGCTTTATGACCGCGAAATGGTGCTGCTCGATTTAGCCAAACTTTACGAAGAACGCGAAAAAATTGCCGAAAAAATTCGGGCGATTGATACTTCCAATCCGGCAAATCAGGACGGCGTGCAATCGTTGATTGACCAGATGCTGGCGATAAATTTACGCATCACGACGGTTGAAGGGCAACTGCGCGAACTCGAAGCCAAAATTCAGGAAAAATTCGTGAAATACGGCTTGAAAATTGAGCAAATGACCGAGTTCGGCAAAGACATTCGGCAGACGAATGAAATGATGACCGGCATCACCCGCGCTTCGGACGAATTTATGATTGAACTGGAAAAATACGATGTTTGGCGGCAGGAAATTTACGACAATCAGCTTCCCTGAAATTAACAAAACGGAGAATTAAATTATATGCGTGTTTTGAATAGAAAAATATTAACTCAAATTGCGGTTGGCTGTTTTCTTTTAGCCATTATTTTTCTTGATGCGAGCCAAATCTTTGCTCAAAGAAGACAAGTCAATCCGCCGCGTGTCGAAGGACAAACGGTAATCGGAACGATCAACGGCGTTCCCGTCACCGCCAACGATATAATTATGACCAGCAACTACGATTCTCCGTTTATGCCGCCGCTTGATGGCAGCCCCGTTGCAGTTTTGCAGCAGTTTGAAACGAATTATCCGGTGACGACCAGCCCGACACCGCAAACTTCGCCGACTCCGACAACCACTCCGAAGCCGGTTGCGCCTTCTTTCGGCGTTCAAATCCAAAATATGATGAAAACAGGTCAGGAATGGCTTTTTAAGTCCTTGCTCGATGTCATCATCAAACCGGCGATGCCCGTGCTGATTTTCTTCGCGTGGATTATTGCGAGTTTCGTTTTGGGCATCGGTTTTTTACGGCGATTTTCCGATAACAAAGGCATCAGTCCCGAACAACTGACGCGCTGGGGAATCCGTAGCATAATTTTTATGGTTATCATCGGCGCGAGTCCGTTTATCATTGATATGCTGACTGTTACCGGAAAATTTATTGCCCGACCGATAAAAAGTTTCAACCGCGAACTCGTCGCCGAATTCGACGAAAAGATGAAGAAATATGTCAAAACTAATTTCGCCGTCGAAGACCCGAATGCCCTGCTTGCCGAAAGACTGCCGAATGGTGAACCCGGACTTGTCGGGATTATTTTCGATAAGGAATCATCGGTTAAAGACGTAACTTCGGAGATGAACATTTTGGGTTGGGATATGACCAGACTTTTTACCTTGATGGTTATTTCCCAAAATATCATCAAATTTGGCGGATTATTTTTGGGACTCGCCGGACTCTTTATTTTAATCGGCTTGAAGCTCGCCGCGCCGGTGCTTTCAGCTTTCGGGTTTGACGAGAAGTTTGCCAACCAGATTTTTTATCCGTTTTGCTGGGGTGTGGCGACGTTTTCATTGGCTTTTCCCATCGTGAAAGAGATAACGCTTTATGTTGCCTACGGAATCGGACTAATCGGGCTTTCAATCTACAACGGCGAAACTGTTTTTACGCTTGACCCGAATACGGCGCAGATTATTACCAACGGAAATTATGATCCGGCGAGTAGCGCGTTGATTGTGACGCTTTTATTTTTCGTTTCGTGTCTTTGCTATATCTTAGTGCCTTGGCTCAGTTATCGCGTCCTTCGCGGTCAGGTTTTTGAAGGTGTGTCGCAGATTTCGATGGGCTGGATGCTTTCATCGGTTGGCACGGCACTTGAAACCTACGGACTTGTCGCGGGCGCGGCGATTAATCGTCAAGCTGAAAACACGCAAATCCAAGGGATTTATAATGCCGAACAAGCAAGCGCGAAAAAAGGACTCGAAGCCTCGAATCTTTCAACCGAAGCCCGCCGTGTGTCAAGCGTTGCCGGAGTTGAAGGCGGTTTGGTGAGCAGTCTCGGACAGATCAGGGGGAACCAAGTTACTCAAACGATGATGGCTAATGCCAATCGAAATTTCGGGATTTTGAGCAGTCAGGCATCAACTAATCGGGAAATTTCGACGATGAGAGCCGAAAATACCGGAATGCAAAATATCCGCTCGCTCGACGGTATCAAGGAAAACTCACTTCGTAGTCAAGGAACAAATCAGCAATTCGGAATGCTCAAATACGAAGCAATTCCCGGCGGCGGTAATATTCCGATCAGAAAAGGAGTTGAGTTTTACGATTATATGAAGGACCAACATATTTTACAGCAGGGGACGAGGACTATGAACAACACGACGACCGACACTTATCAACTGCAAAATCAGAACACGCAATATGTTACCGACCAGAAAATTGACGCTTCGACAACGTATCAAAACGAGATGAATTCGGCTTTCAACCGTCAGGCAAATGAAACTATCGGCGCGGTCAACGCCGGAACGACGATTGCCGCCAATTCCGCTCAACAAGGTGCGGGCATACAGGTTTCGGGGATCAATACCTCTGCCGGAATGGAAAAACAGGCGAACCAATTAAATTTCGACGGACGAATGGAGGCTGCCTCCATTAATCAAAAAGCCTCAACTGAAGCTGCCCATCTGCGGATGATGTCCACAGTCGTTACGGGATTTTTCCGTGATATGGACAGAAGGCTCGAAGAAATGAAACCAAAATATTAGGATTTCGGTCGCTTTTTTCAAACTGATTTTTTATCAACAAATAAGCGGTGGACAATCATTGATAAATTATTATTTCTAAAACCGCTGTGAATTTAAACTACAAGCGAGTCAGTCGCAAAAGAACTTGTTTAATCTGCGGTAAGCCCGATTGGTGCAGTTATACGCCGGACGGTAAAGTTTCTTTCTGCGCCCGTATATCAAACGGAGCAGATCGCGTGAGCCGCACGGGTTGGGGAGTTTTCTACCACGAACAATCGCTGTTCGGAAACTCCCCAATCCCCTTCCCTTCCAAGCCCCCAACAAAAAAAGTAGAACTCGCCCCAATCGAAATCAGGAATTTTGTTTATCAAAAATTAATTGAGTTTTCGCCCGCGAGCAAATTTCCCCAAATAGTTGACGGACTAAAAGGATTACGAAATCGTCGAATTCTTAATTTTGAAGATTTCGGTGGACTTCCGCAATCCTTCTGCGAAAGGCAGTCGCTTGCAAAACTCATCCGTTCATCGGTTAATCTTCAATTTCCTGAATTTGTCAGAAAATTTCAAAGTAGTCTGAGCGGAATTCCCGGTTTTTGGCTGGATAGGAACGGTAAATATCAACTCTGGACAGAAAGTAATTATTCATCCCCGCTAATGGTTATACCTTATCGCAACGGTCAAGGAATGATCCAAGCCTGTCAATTACGGGCGATGTCCGAAAACCAATATGAAATGCGTTATTTTTGGCTTTCAACTCCTCGCAAAAGCGGCGGAATCAGTTGCGGCAGTCCACTTCATTTCGTCAGACCGATTACATCCAAACCAATTTTGGTAACTGAAGGAGCTTTGAAATCAGAAACTTTGCAAATCTTTTACCCCGATTTTAATGTTGTTGCCCTTGGCGGAATCGCAAGTTCTCACTTTGATTTTATTAAAGCGGCACGTATTTTCCCTCTTTTTACTGCTTTTGACAATGATTATTCCGAGAATCCACAGGTTTTACGACAATTAGCTCGTTTTATAAATGCCCGTTTGAAAGATGCAAATACGCATCAATACAAACCTAACTTAAAATTGCTTTCTTGGTCCTACCGCTTCAAAGGAATTGATGATGCTTTGCTCAACAACCATAGCATATCTGAATTAAGTATTTGTCAATGGCTTTCTCAGCTAAATCAATCAATTAGAAATGAATTTATTGAATTTATGAAGTAAAATATAACAGTATTTTATATTTAGTTTTTATTTCAATTAAGACACCTACTGCACTACCTATACAGGGGGTAAAACTGGTGGAACATATACTACTAAATTTTCTTTCAATACAGCCGCTATCTTTACGGGTATCTTTACTTGCATAGTAACTATACTTATTATAAGCTACAAAGCTATCACATTAATTAAATAGGTGTGACAGCTTTACTCCGTATAAAACCTTCACTAGAATTACATTTGAAATAACCGATAAAAGATATATGGTGGTAAATAGTGATATAAATTGTAAATGTTTAAAGGGAAATAGGACTGTGAGTAAGTAAAATATTTTCTAAACAGGAGAAAGATTGATGACTGTAATTGCACTGGCAAATAAAAAAGGTGGAGTCGGAAAGACCACAATGACTATCGAATTGGCTTCGGGCTTCGCTATTGCTGGGAAAAAAGTCTTGATGATAGATTTTGACCCGCAATGCTCGTTGACTAATGCGATGATTAAAGGCTCTTGGGATGATTACTGTCAATATAACATCGGGGATGTAATATTCGGAGAAATTAACAAGGAAAAACGAAATGAACGGGGCAGGAAAATCAGTTTGCTGGAAGCAGGAATTCAGACACAAGTTCCGAATTTACACCTTATCGGTGGCAGCACAGACCTTAAATTGCTGGAGAAAATGTCGCCTACATCGGCTCTCGCGTTAAAAAAGCGAATCGAAGAGATCAAAGAAAACTATGACTACATTTTTATTGACACGCCGCCATATGACGGAACGGTGCAGGAAAGCGCGTTAATGGCAACCGAATATGTGATTTTAGTTTATCAGGCAAAAGCAATGGGGTTGGAAGGATTGCAGGAAACGGCAAATACCATCGAAAACATTAGAGAAGAAGCCAACCCGGAACTAAAAATTCTCGGCACGATTTTGAATCAGTATAAAAGCCGCACGGATTTGGCAAAAGAAGCGAAAGCATTCTTGCACCAGCATACAGAATTAATTGCCGAAGTATTCGAGCAGTCAATTGGCGATTATACGGCGATAGAAAGAAATCCGATTGAAAAATTGCCCGTTACAATGTCGCATCCGAGCAGCAATGCGGCTGAACAAGTCAGAACGCTGACCAAAGAAATTATGAAAAAGCTGAAGTCCGCCGAAAGAAAAACCAAGGCAAACGGAAATTTAAAAAAAGGAGCTAAAGTCTGATGAGTAAAAGAAAAACCGTGATTGAATTGCAAAACAAGCCGGAAAACAAAGCCGTCCGCCAAATTGTCGAAAAGACAAAGCCTGTTGATTTTGCTCCGATTAGCCCGATTATCACAAAACTAGAGTCGGAATCAGGAATTGAAAATAAAACGAAACCGAACGCGAAAAAATCTAAAAGCAGGGAAGAGAAACCGAAATCGGTTGAAACTCAAACGGCGAAAAGCGTAACCGAAAATAAACCGGAAAGGTCAGAAAAAGAAACAGCCAAAGAAAGCGGGCGTTTAAGGATTTTTCAAACCAGCACGCCGATTACAAGAACCTTGACGAAGTTTCAAAAAGCCGCGATAGTCGTGCGCGGTGAAAACGGGAAGGAGCTAATCGAACTGCTCTGGCGCGACCAGATGAACGAGAAAACGAAAGACATCTGGGATTATCTCAGCGTAAAATTCGTTCAAGCCGAAGAAGAACTTAACACAAATGAGGTAACGATTCGCAAACGAGATATTCTCAAAGGTTCGGGAGTCAAATCCGACCGCACTTTTATTAGTGCGATTTACACTTTGGAGGATATGGGTTTGATTGAAGTCAAAAGACTTTCGGGAAACAAAGAAGGCAATATTTATATTCTCACAGCGGAGGGCAGGGAAGATATCGATAATTACCGGAATTCAGAAGGTTGACACTAGCAAAAAGTAAAAAAAGCGGTTGATAAATTTCAGAAAAAAATCGAATCAACCGCCTATGGAAGGAATAGATAAAAATACCAATACAGAATATCAATTCTGTATTGAAACTATTATTGACCGAATCGAAAACGAACAAAAAATACTGACAAACAGGGAATTGCTCGAAATTTGCCAAGATTCTGCCAACCTTTTGAGCGGCGAATCAAATCCTCATTTCTGCCACGAACTTGCAGAAGCCGCGCTCAATCTGCTGATTTTCAGAAAATTTCACAAAAATCTATTTGAAATTGAGAATCAGGCTGAATTTGTGCAACAAAATATTAAGCCTTTGGTTTCTAAATTGCCAACGCAAACTTGGCGAAGCCGGGAACAAATTTCTTTACAACAATTTTCTACGCCGCCGGCGATTAGTTTTTTGCTTGCCGACACATTAAAAATCAAGAAAAGCGAAATAGTTTTAGAACCGTCTGCCGGAACAGGTAGTTTAGCGATTTGGGCGCAAACAGTCGGTGCGAAAGTTTTGACTAACGAGATTGACAATCGAAGATGTGAATTATTGAAACAACTTGGTTTTGCGCCGACGTCGTTTGATGCCGAATTCATTCACGATTTTCTTCAGCCGGAAATTACGGTGGATGTCGTTATGATGAATCCGCCTTTTTCAGCTAATGGCGGACGCACTAAAAACTCCAGCAAATACGGGTTTCGCCACGTTGAAGCGGCTTTGGAACGGCTAAATAAAGGCGGCAGATTCGGCATAATTTTAGGCGAAGCAGGTGGACTCAACACCAAAACGGGAAGGAAATTTTGGGGTAAGTTGATTGAGCAGTTTGATGTCAAAGCCAATCTCAAACTTTCAGGGCGTGAATATTACAAGTTCGGGACGACGGTTGACATAAATCTTATCTTTGGCGAAAAATTACTCGAGCCGAGCGAAGTTGACAAGGTTAAAACAGTGAATCAAATTCCTTTCTTCACGGCTCAAACAGTCGAAGAAGCCTTCGATAAACTAACAATCCAAAACCTACGATTTAATCAATAATTCAAACAAATGCAAACAATTCAAGAACCGACGCTGGCGAATGCGTTCCGGGCAAATATTCCTGTGCCGACGCAGATTCAAGCCGACACGAAACAAAATCAGCAAACGCATAATTTTCTAAAAAGACAGACGCAAAACGAACCGTTAATTTATCAGCCGCATTGGATTTTGGGCGGAGCGAAACATCCGGGCTTGATTGTCGAAACGCCCGGTTTGGCAAATGTTGCGCCGCCCCCGATTACATATCGCCCGCAGTTACCACATAGTTTAAGCGACCTTGGGTTTATCTCAGCTTTTCAATTCGAGCGCGTGATTTACGCGGGAATTGCCCACGAGTCGAGACTAACAAACGGCGCACGAGCGGGAATTTCTATCGGCGACGGCACAGGCTCAGGAAAGACCGCGACGCTTGCCGGAATTATTTTGGATAACTGGTTTCGTGGCAACCGAAAAACAGTTTGGTTTTCCGTCAAAACTGATTTAATCGAATCCGTCCGCGAAGAATTTGCCCGTTTAGGTTTTAGAATTCCGATTCGGCTCATCAACGATTACACGCCCGAACAAAACATCCTGCTTCGTGAAGGCATTATCTTTTGCACCTATAAATCGCTGATCGCCAAATCCAAAACAGGCGACAGACGCATTGACCAGATTATGCGCTGGCTCGGAAACGAAGGCATTGAAATTTTCGATGAAGGACATCGCGCCAAACACGCTTTTGCGGACGAAAACGGTAAGTCAACCCAAACCGGACAAGCAGTTTTAGAAGTTCAGGACGTAACTAAATATCCCAATATTCGAGTAGTTTATTCATCAGCAACCGCCGCGAGCGAAGTCAAGCATCTCGCTTATCAAATTCGACTTGGATTGTGGGGAATGGGAACGAGTTTTCCGCTGGGATTTTCTCAATTTGCCGAAGAAATCGAAGCCGGAGGAGTCGGCGCAATGGAAATGACAGCCCGCGACCTCAAAGCGATGGGCAGATATTTCTGCGGCAATCTGAGCTACGGCGTTGATCCCGATTCGGGTTTGGCGGTTGAATACCGCGAAGTGATTCATCCATTAACTATCCGGCAACGCGAAATGTATAACAATATGGCGCGGGCGTGGCAGGAAGTTTTGAAGAATTTCAATCGCGCACTTGAAATTACCAACTCAAGCAAAATATCCCGTCGCTATGCCATCGGACAATTTTGGGCGGAACATCAAAGGTGTTTTCGCAATCTCATCACGGCTTTCAAAGTTCCGACAATTATCCGGGAAATCGAAACGGCTCTGGCAAACGGGCAATCGGTCGTCGTTTCAATCACCGGCACAGGCGAAGCCCAGACTAAAAAACAGATCAGTCGCGCTTTGGACGAAGAAGAAGCCATAGACGATTTAGATTTCAGTCCGCGCGAAACTCTGACCAGATTGGTAGAAAACTGTTTTCCAACCAAAGTTTTTCAAGAAGAAACCGATTCTGCGGGCGGCAACATCGTTTATGTTCCTGTTTTGGATAACAATGGCAACCAACTTGAAAGCCGCATCGCATTGGAACTCAAAAGGGAACTGCTCGACCGGCTTTCGGTTTTGGAAATTCCCGAACATCCCCTCGATCAACTCGTTAATTATTTCGGGACGGAAAACGTCGCGGAGATGACCGGACGCAAAAAACGCTTGATAAAAACTCTTTCGGGAAGATTTGAATATCGCGCCCGCCAAATCCCCGGCGTGCCTAACCGCCTCATCAACTTACATGAGAAAAACAGTTTTCAAAATAAAGATAAACGAATTGCGATTATGTCGGAAGTCGCTTCAACGGGCGACAATCTGCACGCCAGCCGCAAAGCACGAAACGGGCAGCGGCGTTACCACATTGCCGCCGAACTGAAATGGTCTGCCGATAAACAAGTTCAGGATTTCGGGCGGACTCATCGGACAGACCAATACTCGCCACCGATTTATGGATTAGTTTTTACCGAACTCGGCGGAGAAGTCAGGTTTTCCGCGACAATTGCCAGAAGACTCGGAACTCTCGGTGCATTGACCAAAGGCGACAGGCGGGCGGAAAAAGCCGGAAATTTGGATAAATATAATCTCGAATCAAAGGAAGGCAGAGCCGCTTTAAATGTCGTTTTCACGCGAATTTTGAACGGCGAACAAATTGTCGGGCTGGAAAATCCGCGCGATGCGTTAATCGATATGGGGCTTTTGAAAGACTCAGCCAACGGCGACGGAATCACTCCAAGTGAGCGAACTAACATTCCGCGATTTCTCAATCGTCTTTTGTCGCTGGAAGTCGAACGGCAAAACGCTTTGTTCGATTATTTTTACCAAACCTTTCTCGAAACCATCGAACATCTCAAAGCCCAAGGCAAAATGGACGATGGAATGGAAGACCTTAAAGCACTGTCGGTTCAATTTGCCGAAGCTCCGCAAGTTCTTTTCCGCGATTCTTTGACGGGCGCGATCACGATTTATTACAAACTTGAAATCACCGTCCCAACTCGTCCTGCTCCGTTTGCAGAAATCTCCCAATTTGACGGCATTTATTTTTACGAAAATCGCACCGGAGGAGAATTTATTGCGGTGCGTCCGACATTGGCGCATACCGACCCGGCAACGGGCGAGCGGTATCAGATGGTTTCGGTCAGTAAGCCTTCTGGCTACAACCTACTCTACATTCGGGAAAGCGAACTCGACACCAGATACAAAATCGTCCCGAAATCACGCGCCCAAAAGTGGTGGCAAAGCGAAGTTGAAAAAATTCCGCTGACCGAGCAAAAAATAATTCACCTTTTGAGCGGTGCGCTCCTTCCGATTTGGAAGAATCTCAAACAATTACAGCAAAACGGGCTGAATATCATCCGCACCACCACCGACGACGGAACGCGGCTTGTTGGTGTGAGCATCAACGCTTCCACCATCAATGAAATCCGCCGCACCTTTGGCATTTGGAAAAACGCGGCGGGAACAGCCGAAGAAATCATCCGCACCGTCAGCGAAGAACACGAAATTATCGAATTGCTGGGTGAAATAAAAGTGCGCCAAACCAGTTTTCAAGGAAATCGAGTGATTGAAGTTTGTCCAGCCACCTTTGAGCAAATCCGCGAACTTCGTGAAACCGCACTGATTAACATCATTCAAAACAGTCGCAGCCGGTTCTTTTTGCCCGATGATGAAAATCGCGCCGTTGAAACGCTCGAAAAGGTTTTGAAGTTATATCCGCCGGTTTCTTTGCTAAAAAACGAAGGAGAAGTCTTAGAAGCGCAAAATACGGCTGGATTAGACCTCAATCACAGTCCTGTTTTATTACCCGATTGGCTGATTGAACCGCCAAAAGAGGAAGTTGAACGAATTTTAGTCAGAAACTAACCGAAAAAATATGTTACTCAATCCGTTTTTACTAGAAAAAGCCTTTATTCAAACACGAAAACAAGTCCCGCGTGACTTAGGCGTGA
Source organism: Pyrinomonadales bacterium (assembly GCA_038251885.1). Taxonomy (GTDB): domain Bacteria; phylum Acidobacteriota; class Blastocatellia; order Pyrinomonadales; family Pyrinomonadaceae; genus JAHCHG01. Next base: position 62,268 of record JBBSAX010000001.1, read on the forward strand.
AAATGAAAAATCGCCGCCATAATGCGCTGAAAAAAGCCTACGAGCGGCTGATCGAAAATCCGTATATTGATTATGAAAACGGAAAAATGTTGATTTTAAGCGATTCAATAACCGACAAAGGCGAAGCGAAATTTTATCGGACTTCTGCTCAAGAATGCCGTCTGATCGAGCCGTTAAATGTCCTGTGCCACGCTTTTTGGGAAGGTTTCCCGTGTTGGCATAAGGCGACGCTTGAAATTGTCGAAAATTATCTCTTAATTGAAAGCAATTTCATAAATGAACAAAGTAAAACTGTTGACAGCGTGAACAGTTCAGGTGTCGCCACCGTGAACAGTTGAGAGTTTTTCAAAAATCATTGTGATAGCCTGTTTTATTTATAACTCTCATTTCCTCTGTGGTTTAGTATCGTTTGTGTAAAGCTCTGAATCTTCGGCACACGATTTGAATTATAAGAACCGAAAACTTAATTCAAACCGAAAGAAAAAAGATGACAAACTTTACTTTTCAAAATGCCGAAAAATGTGGCAAACGACTTATTTCCGAATTGGAAAAGAAAATCGAGCGATATGCAAAAGTTCCGCATTACGTTTTGATCACCGGAGAACGCGGAACGGGCAAAACGACGATTGCTAAACGGCTTCACGAGCAAAGCCCACGGGCGAAAAAGGAATTCGTCAACTTAAATTGTGCGAGTTTAACGGCGGAACTACTCGAATCCGAACTATTCGGCTACGAAAAAGGAGCATTCACGGGCGCGAACGCTCCAAAAATGGGACTTTTTGAAATTGCGTCGGGCGGCACGCTTTTTTTGGACGAAATCGGCGAAATTCCGCTTATCCTTCAAGCCAAACTTCTGAAAGCAGTTGAAGAGAAACGAATTCGCCGCGTCGGAAGCAGTGTTGAACGTGCGGTTGATACGCGGATCATCGCCGCAACTTCGCAAAATCTCGAACAGATGGTTTTGGGTGGAAATTTTAGAGCCGATCTGTTTGACCGGCTGAACATTTTGCGGCTTGAAACAGTTCCGCTCAAATTTCAAAAAGAAAAAATAGTAAAAATATTGACGGAAAGTTTGGAGAAAGAGCGTCAAATCATCGGGCGTAACAATTCTTTTGAAATTTCCGACGAAGCCGTAAAAATTCTTTTGTGCTACGAATGGCAAGGTAATTTTCGTGAACTTCATAATTTTGCGACGCGCATCGCGGTTGAATGTTTTGAACGAGAGATTATCTCAGCCGATGTGGTTTGTCAGGTATTGGGTTTAGAAACTCCAGAATATATTGTGCCGGAAACCACCGAAATAACGGCGGAAACGGTCATTGATTACGATTTTCGCACGGCTTCCGACAACCTCATCACCTTAACTATTGATCCGAAATCAGATGACCTTGACAGCATTTATATCAAAGCCGCCGGCATTCTTATCAATCATCGTTTAGCCGAAAATAACAACAGTATTCGGCAGACTGCACAAAGTTTGGGAACGGCTCATTCGACAATTTGCCGCCTTTTGGCAAAATTCAATGCCTGCGGCAATGTGAAACAATTTCCGCTTGAGGCTACAAGTGAAAAATTTGCCATAGCCGCCTAAAATTAAGGACAATAAAAATCAACAACTAGGAGAAACAGCAAAAATATATGGACGAAACCGAAAAAAATAATGAAGCGGCGGGCAAAACTGAGGATTGGGCAGTTCTGCCGTTTGATGAAACGGCAGATGACGCACGATGGACAAAACTTATCGAAGAAACCGATGGGTTGATAAAAAAGGCGGAAGAATTGGAAGCCGTTCACGGTCCGCTATTGATGGAAACCAAGTTAAGCGACTTGGAATTTTCAGACGAGCAGCCAGAAGATGTTCCTTTCTGAAATTAGAAAAAATCAAAATAATCTTTTCTCTGAAGCCGGATGTAATTTCAAACGGCTTTTTTATTTTTGCAATTTTTTTGAGTCCGGCGATAGAAAAAGCGGTTGGTAAAATTTAGGAGTAAAAAATGGAAATTTTAAACAGCGGTTCTTTTATCAATCTTGAAAATCAAGAAAAAATCGAACAGTTAAAATACACCGCCCGCGAACTGGCTAATGCGGCGAGTTCAACGGCAGGTTTTACGAATGAAGAAGAAGCGGCAAGCAAACTTGCGCTCGAATTCTGGCAAGGCTTGGAATATATGTGCCGCGAAAGTGAGAGAGGGGCGATTCAGAATATTTTTACGGGAGAATTCCTTGAAAGTCTGCGTGAACTTCGCCCTGCTTCAATCGTTACGGAAATTACACCGACGGATGAAACACCGGAAATTGTGACTGAACAGACAAGTCAAAAGGTTAAGGCAGAAGATGAATTTCTCGGAGTTCTTGAAGACGAACATCAGGAAACAGACTTGGCAGCAAACACGGACTCGATTCAGGAAATATCTGTTTCCGAGGAAGTTTTGACTTCAACGAAAAATGATTCGATTGAAAATCAACAAATCGAATCATTTGAAGTCGTTGAAAACGAATCGGACTCGACGCAATCTGAGCAATATATTAGCCAAATCACCGATACCGACTCATCCGACCAAGAAACTGAACCAAAAGAAATTGAGGTTGCGGGCAGTTTGAGTCTGCCCGAAAAAGAACCGTATCAATTTGACAAATGCACCGTCACGGCGACTATTCAACTGCTTCCCGTCATCGAAAATTCTGCTAACCGAAAAGCCGTATTAAGCGTCAAGACGCACGATTTTGCACCCCAAATTTCGTTGGTTGAAGTTTCTGCTGGAAAGGAATTGACGGTTGCACTCGCGCCGGAGATTGAGAAAGTTTTGGCGCAATACAAAAGCGACTTGCCATTCAAAGTGATGGACAAAATGAAGCAAGAGAAAGCCGTGACGAAACGAAATACGCCGAAAGTTTCAATTGAAACGAAAAGCATTTCTCAAACGGTGGCAAAACCCAAAGAAACTGCTATTACGCCAAATACGCATGGGGCAACTGCTCAAACCAATCTTGCGCCCACACCGCAAACGGCTGAAACAGGTATGCAAGGAAGCCTTTTTGCAATTTAACCGAGAGGTAATTAAAAGTTATGGAACAAACCAATCAAGCGGCGGTTATAACGGATTCCGCCGTCACCGAAACAAAAGCAACTATCAAAATTGAAGGACAGGAATTTGAACTCGAAACGGCTTTGGCACAGGACGACAAAATGCTCAAAACCGTTCTTCAACCGCATTATTCTTCGGTTGAAAACGCTCAAATTACACGCGAAGTAAAGAATGGAAAACTCATCGTTACAATCGTCAAACGGGCGCAGCACAAAGGCGCGTAAAACAAATCAAACGCCGTTCGAGATTTTGTGCGCCGCGAAAGAGCAAATCAATCCGGCGATTCTATTGGCAGAAGAACTGATGCGGAAAGATATTGCCGAGATTTTAGATTTTGACGATCTCGCACGGGCGGAGAAAACGCTTGAGTTATCGCGTCGGGAAATCGAAAGTGTTGCGGGCGGATTTGAATCACTTGTAAAAACGCCCCCCTTGGCAAGCGAACAAATTCCAATCGGTTTTTAAGCGAAATGTCAGTTCCACTCAAAACGAAATCGGCAATAAAAAAGTCGCCCAAGATAGATTGGAACGACCAAATCAAACCGTTTGGCGAAAGGCTTGGGCAGTCGCTTGAGTATCTTAAATTCCGGACGCGCTCATTTAATGCGGTCGCGGCTTACGAACAAATCGGAAAATTTGTTTCCGAAAGGCAAAAATATCTGCTTTTTCAAAAGTATTTTCCAAACGAGTGGAAAAATTCGCGGACAAGTTTTTTCAAGGCGGGTGTTTATGAAAATTACACGGAAAAAACCAACGAATTTTTTGAACTCGTCAATCAGCATCTTTTTCCGCTTCTCTCAGGTTGGAATGAAGACCCGGAAACGGATTTTGATAATTTCAATATTTTCTCGCTCAACGTAGATTTTTGCTGTGAAGACATCGAGTATGAAAACTTGCGGGTTTCGTTTGTCGCCGCATTGCTTTTTTTCAGCGGCGATGAAGAAATCTGGGAGTTTTTCACGAATAATTACCACATCAGCCAGGAAGATTTCGCCGAAATCAACCGTTATTCGTTCGATAAAATCTGGCATTTGGAAAAAACAGGTAGAATCGGACTTTATCTCACAATTTTTGAGGTAATTGACCATTCGACGGGCAATCCGTGGCTTGATACGACCAACTGCCATTACAACGATTATTTTTCGTGGAATGAACTGACGGTTGAATTACTCACCAAAAGTTACCGCGAAGCAACTGAAATGTTGGAAAAAACTGAAATTCTCGACGCGCTTATTGAGGCAAATCCGAAGGAAATCTTGAGGGAGATGATTTCGCTTTGGAACACCGGACAAATTCAGAAAACGAAAACTTGAGCGGCGGACAAGAGGCGAAAAAAGAATCTGGTGAAAACTAATGAATAATCTACTGCAATCGCCACCCGATGCACTCGGAGCATTGTTTTTTCTGCCCGGACAATATCTCTTTAAACAATTTCAAGCGGGCAGGGAAACGACCAAAGCCTTGTCGAGTGAACAAATTGCCCGCGCTTTTCGTGATTACCGCGTTGATTCGGGTTGGATTACCCGCAAAATTTTACGTTACCGCGAAGAAGCCGATGGGAATTATATTCTTTCGTATGAACCCGCCGGAATAAGGACAATTTATGTTGAATCAGCGGTAGGCGAAGTTTGTGAAATTACTATTCCTTTGCCGACCTTGATTTTATATGGTCATCGAAACGACTTTTATCTCTGGGCTACAAAGAGCAAAACGGTCAATCCGAATTCTAAACTGTTTGCCGCGCCGTTGCCGAACATCGGCGGAAATGCAAACGGTAAAATCTGTTTCGGCAGTAACGAAGTCCCCGAGGCAAAAGTCGAAAATCTCGATGCGGTTTGGAAACTCATCTTTCAGACACCATTTAACGGCGACCATTCCGCCAACAAATGCCGATCCTCACGAGAAGATGTGCGTCAGTTTTTGTTTGCCTTGTCAAAGAAAAATGCCAAACGGTTTCCGAACTCCGAACTTTTGGAAATTAATGCCACGGTTGCAGATTTATGGGCGCAAGCCGTCAAAAAAAAATAAAACTGAAAAATCTATGAATTTAACCGAAATTTTTACCGGACAAAAATTTGTCGAACATCTGATTGCCGGACGGGAAATTCCGCCGATTAAAGCTATCAAATTTGATTATTTGCTCGCGGGAAACGGCTTATTTATTCGCGCAAAAAGAAAAGAATTTTCCGTTTGTCTGCCGCTTAAACTTACAAACGTCAAAGGATTGCCTGATGTGAACAACGAAATCGTTTGGCATAAGCCACGCATTCCAAGCCGTATTTGGCAGGAAATTTTGTCAAATGCACGTTCCGATAGCGACTCCGCCGAATTCAAGGAAGATGTCTATGTCGTTTATTGGCACGAAAAACAAGCGAAATGGCATTGGAAAAATATTGGCAAGAAAAGAAGTTATGCCTCAACAATCGCTGATGATGAGTTAGAGGAATACAGCAAAGCGTGTTTGGAAATCCATACACATCCGCCGAATGCGACTTATTTCAGCCAAATGGATGACGCGGATGAACAAGGCAAATTTCGCATTTTTGGGATTTTGATTGATGTCCATAACCCGAATCCACAGTTACGTTTTCGCTGCGGAATTTATGACTATTTCGTGCAGATTCCCGCCGACGATGTTGGTGAAATGCCGAGTGAGTTGTTTGATTTGAATTTGGTCGAGCAAGTAATCAGGAAACAATGGAAATGAATCTCGATTTAAGTTTCGCAAACGCTGCGATTGTTCTGCCGAAAGAATTTAACACGCTCAAAATTTTCTTAATCGGCGCAGGCGGCACGGGTTCTTTCGCGGCGATGAATTTGGCGCGGCTGCTTTTTGAAATCAAGAGAATCGGCAAAGCGGTTGAATTGACTATCATAGACCCCGATACGGTCGAAAGCGGCAACATTCCGCGCAGTAATTTCTGTGCCGCCGAGATTGGAAGGTTTAAGGCGCAAACTTTGGCGGAACGCATTACGTTGGCGTGGGGATTGGAAGTTTCATACGCCAACGAAAAACTCGAATTTGAAAAACATATCAAACCGAGTCGAAACGGTTTAAAGGAATTAACAGTTTTGGTCGGCTGTGTTGACAACCATTTGGCACGGCGTGAAATTCACCGCGTTTTGGAAGAATCAAACAAATACAATTACCAGAACGCACCCGAAGTTTGGTGGATTGACGGCGGCAACGGTAAATCCTCCGGGCAAGTTTTAATCGGCTCGGAAACAAGACGTGAAAAAGCCGAAAATCATTTTACGACTGAAACTATTTGCAAAAAACTTCCCGCACCGTCGGTGATTCATCCTGAATTGCTCGAAAATCAAGTTATTCCGGCAAGGCAATCTAATCAAACTCGACTGTCTTGTGCTGAACTCGTCAGAATCGGCGAACAAAGTTTGAATATCAACCAGCGCGTTGCCGTTGAGATTGGCGAAATGCTGACCGAATTTGTCTTGGTTAATAACTTGCGGCGTTTTGCGACTTATTTTGACCTTGAATCGGGAACGACTCGTTCAAGTTACTGCACACCCGAAAACCTTTCAAATGCTCTAGCCCAAGCGCAAACAACAAAGAAGCGGCAAACAAAACGGCGGAGTAAATCAAATGCAACCTATACTTTACGCCCGTGATGAACTTTACAGGATGCTTGCCGCCGCGTTGCTCAAAAAGAAGCCTCTGCCACCTGATGATTGGAGCGTCGTTAAACTCGATGAGGAAGTCCGTTGTGCCGGAAGGGAATATAATCCGAATCTGTTTTCACGTCATCAAGACGCGCTCATTACATCGGTTTTTTACATTGTAGATTTTGCCCGCCGAATGCCGGAATGGATCAATCTTTCAACCGAAAACGAAAGAGTCCGAAAAATGTGCGGTGAACTCGCTGATGAAATTGAGCAGATAACTTACGAGCCGGATGCGGTCATCGCCAGACACGGCAAGTTGAAATCGTGGCTCAAAGCAATATTGGCGGTGCAAACCTGCTGGATTTACCGCGAGGAAACGACGAGAGTGATTGCGGAAAAGGAGCAGAAGAAATGTCTCGAAAGAACGCAAAAGCCGACCAAAAACAAAGAAAACCAGCCAATTTCCAAGCCAAATAAATGGCAATCTGCTTTGGCGCAACAGATTTTTCTCAAGGCGAACGGCAAACAAAATGCGTCAGAACAGCCGAGTTTGTTCTGAATGTCAAGGTAAAAATTATGATGGAATTACTGCCAGCCGATTTGCGTGAGCAATTACCGAAACTCTATGAGCAAGAGGAAACTGAGGACAAAATTGTTTACATCAAGTATTTCTTTCCCGCCGGAAATTGGACGTGGTTTGTCATCGAAGGCGAGCCTGAAGGCGACGATTTTTTGTTTTTCGGTTATGTTATCGGGCTAGAAAAAGAATGGGGTTATTTCACGCTCCACCAACTCGAAGAAATCAATATTCACGGATTGACCGTTGAGCGTGATTTGTATTTCAAGCAGGAGATTTTCAGCAGTTGTTTGCGACGTTGGAAAATGGAATGCGGCGGTTGAAGAAAAAATAAGCGGTTGGCAAATATCAGTCAATCAAAGTTCTAATTTTATGAATACAAATCAAGAAATTTCGTCAAATTCTTTGTCGGCAACATCAATCCTGAGTAATTTTTTTAGCAAAAAAACGGTTATGACCGAAGAAAAAACCGAACCGATTTCAGAGGCTAATATTTCGCCCGCCGCCGAAATTTTAAGTCGTTTGCAAAATAAAAAACAGCAAGCGGCGGTCAATCTCGGAATCACGACGGCGGAAGTCGAAACGATGCTGTTTGATTTATCGCAGCTTGAAACCGAAGGCATTTTTCTCAATGTGGACTGTCGTGGTTTTAGCACGTTGGAACGCCAAATCGAATGGAAATCGCTCGGTGTTGAATTGCCTCCGGGACAAACGGTAAAACTTTCGCCGCCGCGAGTCGGACTGCTTCCCGATTCTTTTCGCCGGAAACTGATGCGTGCCGGCAGTCAAGCTCATCACGCCCTCAATAAATTCAGTTTTCGCTTTACCTTGTGCGAAAGCGTTTGGGGAACGAGCGAATATAAATGGATTCCGTGGAACGCCTTTGAAAATTTCGAGCAGGAATATAAACGAGCCTGTGAAACTTTATCGGCGGCAAAGGCGGAAGTCTTGGCAAATTACGATGAAATTTTGATAAATCTGCGAAAAAGTTTTGCCGAATTAGCCGAAGATTCTGCAAAACGGCTTGATGCGACGCTCTCTATTCCACTTGACCGCGAAGAATTTATCGCTAATGTCGTGGCTCACGCACTCGGAATGATTCCGACGCGAGAGATGATTCGTGATGGGTTGACTATCACGATGAAGCCGAAAGTGATTGTTCTGGGTTCGGAAATGCTGGCAGAGCAACAAACGGCAAAAGCCTTAAATCTAGAAAACGCCAAAATCGAAGTCGCACAACAATCGGTTAGTTTGGAACTTGATACCAAAACTCGAATTGAACAACTCAAAATTCACGATTTTGAACTTGAACAACGTCGGGAAAGGGAAGTCAAAGACCGCATCCGCCAAATGAAAATCGAAGCCGCTCAAACTGCTGCACAGGATGCGATTTCACCAATTAAAGAAGGACTTGACCAAATCACCGCCAAAATCTTTGAAGCCGCCGAGGAGATGGCAAACAAACTCCAAACAGCGGATTTCGTCCCCGGCGCACTCGCCAAACGCGCCCGGCAGATGTGCGAATGGTATCGGCTGATGAATTTTACGAATGATTCTTCGCTTGAAGAAGTTTTGGAACGCTTGCAATCAGTGGCGGGCGCGGATGCAAAAATCCGTTCCAAAGTGGAGATGCAATCGGCTCTCAATGATATTCTGCGGGCAACGAGTCTGCAATCAAAACGTCTGCTCGATGATGACCGCCTTTCTGCTTTGGAAATTTAACCAAAACCTCCCTTGATTTATGCCGACCATAATTCGTGCTGAATACCTCAGCTATTACAACTCATCCCGCAACAGCGATAAACTTTTCAATGTTTTTATCGTCTTGGCGGATGATGGCACTTACAGTTGTTTAACCGAAAACGGCAGACGCGGAAGCAATTTGGTTCGGCGTGTTGTTTGCGAAAATGTTCGCCGTGAACAGGCGGAACAAAAGTTTTGGGAAAAGGTGCGGGAAAAACGTAATCACGATTCAACGCCCTACACGGATGAATCTTTCGGCGACAATTACAGTCAACTTGCTTCGCAATACTATTTGAATTCACAAAACGAAAATGCCGTTGCAAAAAACCAAGCCAAAACGGTTCATCCAAAAGAGAATGAGATCAATTTTCCGGTTGAGAAAGTTCAGTGCCAAAAACAAAGCGGCGGCGGAATACTCAACAGTGATCAGTTTGATTCATTAGAAATCTAGCGATTCTTTTCCTAAAACTAATCTGCAAGTAGTGATTTTTTACATTCCAAGTCAATTAAGAAAATAGAATTTAATTCAATACTTTGAAGGAGATTATTGAATGACTAATGACAATTTTTTTCCGAAAACTATTAAGCAGATTGTTTTAAGCAACGACCAAATGCCTGAAATTATCGAAGTCCCGTTTGAGTTGGCAAAATGGATAAATCCGAATCTGATAAATGAATTCGGTCTTGAAACAGTTAATAATGCCGTTTCCAATTTGCAATATTCTTTCCGCGAATTACGGGAAATTAAGTCGGCGACATCCAAAGGTTTCAAACTTTTAGAGATGTATCCGGTCAATTCCTTTTGGTTTAAAAATTCAGAAACAAAACAAGTTAAAGACGGTTACGGTTGGAAAACTGTCACGATTGAGAAATATGTTTTCTATGTTCCCGGCAATCTAAACTTCGGTGAAATCTTCCGCGAATGTTTATTTCTCCAAAATCCTTTGTTAAGAGAATTTAGCACGAAAAAAGTAATCTTCTTTGATGTCGAAAAATTCTTAAATGAGTCCGTTAATTTGATGAAAGACGTTCCTCAAGAACTGAGAGAATTGACCTTAAACGAAATTGCCGCTTTGCCGAGTCCTTATCAAATAACAGTTAATTCATCAAAACTCAAATGCTATTCGCCGCATACCAAATTTGAAAATTACGAATTTTATTTTGAACTTGAAAAAGAAACAGGAAGAAAAATTAATTCGCTTTATATTCCGTTTCAAGCCTACAAATATAAAGATTTTTCATTGGTTGAAAAACGGATGAGAAATTATTTTAAGTTTTATTATCACTCTGACACGGTAGCGCAAAAAAATCTGGATGAAATTTTTAATCATCCCTTGACTAAGAAATTTCGGCAGATTGTTTTTGAAAACTGAGTTTTAAAACAAAAAACTTTACCTTCAGAAAAAATAAGCGGTGAGTAAATCGTGTCCAATTAGATTCAACCAACAAATCTCCATCTATGAACGAGAACCAAAACCTTAAAAGCATCGAAAAATTCTTGACTGAACTCGACGTGCGAATCAGAGCGCGGTATCCGCTGATTGCCATCAACACTTTTGAAGAAGACCGCGTGCGCGAGAGCCTCAAAGATTTGATGTGCCGCGATAAGCACAAGGAAAAACCGCTTTATTTTTGGAGCCGTCCGTCTGGACTGCAAAAGATTTATGAACAGCAGAAAGGAATTTTGACGCGAGCTGAGGAAGTTTCAGACACGCAAGAACCGGAAAGCGTTTTGCAGTTTATTGCCGAGCAGAAAAGCGGAATTTTTCTGCTTTGCGATTTCGCGCCCTTTATCACGCCTTACGGACAAGAAGATGCCGTGCTAGTTCGTTCATTACGGGAAATTGCGTGGAAACTCAAATCCACCAAATCAACCATTTTGTTTGTCGGACCGAACTTTCCCGATCTGAAAACTCTTGAAAAAGAAGTTACTCAAATCGAACTCGAACTGCCGCAAGAGACAGAAATTGAAGATTCGATTGAACTCGAACTCGAAAAGTTCAAGGAAAACGGATTGCAAGTTGATTTGAGCGGGTCGGCGAAAGAAAGATTATTGCAAGCACTTCTTGGTTTAACGGGCGGAGAAATCAGCAACGTCATTGCCAAAGCGGTGATAAGTTCTCGCGGACTTAATGATGATTCGATCAAGATCATCCTTGAAGAAAAGAAAAACGTCATTCGCGGGAGCGGTTCATTGACGTATGTTCATCCTGAACCGGCAAATAATTTAGGCGGTTATAAAGAGTTACGGGCGATTTTGGAACGAGCGGCGCATACTTTCAGCCCGCAAGCCAAAGCACGGCACGTTGAGCCGTGTAAAGGTATTTTGTTGGTTGGTTTGCCGGGTTGCGGCAAAGATTTGTGTAAAAGAGTCGCTTCAAGTATTACCAACCGCGCACTGCTGGATCTTGATTTCGGCTCAATTATGGGCGAAGGCGGGGGCGTGATCGGATCATCAGCAATGAGCATCAAACGCGCCCTCTCAATTGCCGCCACGATCAAGGGTATTTTGGGCATTTCGGAATTTGAAAAAGCCGTTTCTGGAATGAAATCGTCGAATAAAACGGACGGCGGCGAAACGGCGCGGACAATCTCATACTTACTAAACTGGATGCAGGATAACCGCGATGTGCTGGTTTTTGCCACTGCCAACGATGTCCGCGAACTCGAATCGGAACAATTCCGCATCGGGCGATTTTCTTATATTCATTTTGTTGATTTGCCGACTGACGAAGACCGGCAAGAGATTTTTAAGGTTCATCTCACCAAACGGGCGTTAATTGCCGACCGATTCGATTTGGATAAACTCGTCGAAAAATCAAAAGACTATTCAGGCGCGGAAATTGAAGGTGCGGTTAAAAACGGCGTGTTGGAAGCCTTTATTGACGGCGACCGCGAAGCCCAAACGCGCGACATTTTAAAAGCCATTGAAACAATTACGCCGACAGCAGTAATGATGAGCGACAAAATCGAAGAAATCCGTAAATGGGCGCGAAACAATATCAAAGGTGTCGGCGCGGCGGTCAATAACTCCGCGCTCGCGGTAAATAATTCACGGGCGATTGAAATTTAGTCTGCAAACCTGAAACTGAAATTTTTTGGAGTAATTATATGAGCAAATATATGTTATTTGAATCGGAAGTTTTCACCAACCGTGAACTTCTGGTCGAAGCCTTGAAGGAAATGGGTTTTGAAAATATCACGGTTGGAACTGACATTCTGCTTCAAGGTTATGATAAACGCGACCAAAGATTGGCGGAAGTTGTCATTCGCCGCGAATCAATCAAAAATCAGCGGTTTTATGGCGACATCGGCTTTCAGAAAACGAAGCAAGGCTATTCGCTGATAGTTGACGATTTGGATTTGAGTAATCGGCTTGGAAGCGACTTTTTGAAGCGTTTGCAAACCCAATATCACGAAGCAACTGCCCGCAAGATGGCGAAAAACTTGCGCGGGACTTTAGCTAAACAAACTGTTGGCAAAACCATCAAAATCACAGTCAAATATTAGGAGGATTTTAGACAAAATGCCGGAAATAGAATTTTTAATTGATACCGAAACAGGTAAGTGCGAAACCGAAATCAAAGGCGTGCAAGGTCCCGCGTGTGAAAAGGCGGCGAGAGAGTTGAAGCAGCTTCTCGGCACACCGACGGTTGACAGAAAGACCAAAGAATATTTCGTTAAACCCGAAGTAAAACAACAAATTAAAGGCAAATAATGGCGGAAATAGTTTTTATTCTCGAACCGGATACCGGGCGGGTGACGGTCGAATCTTCGCAAACTGATTCCAAAATTGCGAAAGAAATCAGTAAAGATTTGGGGCGGGGAACTGTGATAAATTGCGCCCGTCCGAATGCCGCAAATTTCGCTCAATCTTTCGCCGAAGAACAAACTCAGATTTCTCCAACCGAACAAATTTATCTCTATCGAATCTATCATCATTCAACCGTTGACGGACCGGGTAGAAGAAGCGTTATTCAGTTTGCGGGTTGTTCGATTCGCTGTTCGGGATGCTACATTCCCGAAACGCATCTGCGCGAGAATGGAAGACTCGTTTCGATTGCGGAAATTATCGTTGAAATTGAAAAAAGAAGCGGCGAACACGATGGTGTAACGATATTGGGTGGTGAACCGTTTGACCAGACGGAAGGTTTGGAAGTCTTGGTGAAAGAACTCAAAATAAGAGGCTTTCACTTGACGATTTACACGGGTTTTACGCTCGAAAGTTTGCTCACTCGAAATTCTGAAAGCGTCAATCGAATTTTGAGCCTGACGGATTTGTTGATTGATGGGGCGTTTGACCGCACTTTAGCAAAAAACGCTGGAGAATATCGCGGCTCAAGTAACCAAAGACTGATCTATTATCCGGTTACAAGGAGGAAAAAATGAGCGGTGTGCAAAAATTCGTGAAAAGTGAAGATCACAATGATAAGCGTAAGAAGTCGGAAGCCGAATTTATCGAATTTATCGAAATTTGTCTTGATGAGGGTTGGTCGCCGACCAAATGCCCCGAAGGTTGTCCGGTTGAGCCGGACGGCGTTTGTCCGCACGGATTTAAGAGTGTGGCTTTGGAATATGGTCTAATTTAAAAAAACAACAAAAACTATGGAAGCAATTATTCACGCTAAACAACTTAAAGAACAAGTCGGAGCTTTGCAGGGAATTTTCGCCCGCAAAGAAACAATTCCGAGTTTGGGCAAAATTAAAATTGACGCGGAATCGGGCGGTTCGATGCGGATGACCGCGACGGATTTGGATATTTCGCTGATTATCGAACAGGAAGTTGATATTTTGCAGTCCGGTTCGATTTGTCTTTCGGGCAAGAAACTCGGCGAAATGACTGCCGGACTTCCGAACGAGCCGGTGCATTTGAAACTCGATTCCAAAGGCGACAGAGTTGAATTTCGTGCCGGACGGTTCAAAAGCAAATTGAGCGGAACGGACAGCGATACCTTTCCCGAAGTTCCGCGTGTCAATGCCGAAAGTCTGAAAATATCGGCATCCGTTTTCTACGAAGGCTTGCGGCGGACGATTTTTGGCGCGACTGATGACAATAAGCGTTTTACGATGAACGGGATTTTGCTGATTTTGGACGAATCGGGCTTGAAAATGGTCAGCACCGACGGGCATCGGCTTTGTCTTTTCCAGACCTCCGTTTCAAATACCAATCAAACTTTGAATTGTCTGATTCCGCTCAAAGCCGCCCGCGAATTGAAAAGTTTGTTGGCGAGCGAAATCAAGGCTAATCAAAATATTGACCTCAAAATCAAAAAAGGCAATCAACTCGAATTTGAAATCGGCAATAAGCTGATGACGGCGCGTGAAATTTCGGGCGCGTTTCCGAATTGGGAAATGGTCGTGCCGAAGACTTTCGAGTTATTCGCCGAAACCAAAGCCGCCGAATTAAAAGACGCATTAAACCGCGTCGGGGTGATGGCTGATGACTCTCATCATCGGATTGAATTCGCTTTTTTCTCGAATAAATTGGTCTTAAAAAGCGAATCGGCGGAAACAGGCAGCTCGACTGAAGAAATCAACTGCACTTTTCAAGGCTTGAATAAACCTGAAGGCGCGACAGTCGTTCCGGCGGAAGGTTGGCGCATTGCCTTTAACACCAAATACTTAATGGAGTTTTTGGCTCTCCAAAATGCGAAACAAAATGAATCCCGCGTTATCTGGAAATTCGGCTCGAATCTTTCGCAGGCACTTTTGATGTTTGAAGGCGAAGAACGGCTTTTCTCTTACGTTATCGTCCCTTTGAAGTAAAAGCGTAATTAAAAAATGGCACATATCATTGAAGTGATCAGAAACTCCGAAGCAGAAGCGCGTTCCTTTCTCGACGCGCTTTTTTATTCCGATTCGGTTTCGGCTATCGGTTTTCGAGCGGACGGAAAAAATATCCGCGCCGTTGCTGTGAACTGGGATGAAGAAGAAAGTAGCGAACTCAATAATCGTATTTCGGAAATGATTACCAACTCACTACAAACCGATGAGGATTTGGACGAAAGCTCAGCTTATTGCAAAATTTTTCCTGAAACCGCGCCATATAATCCCGAATGGCAAGCTGATTAGCCGAAAATGAAACCACTCCAACACGCCCAAATCAGTGCTAAAACTTACGGCGGCAGTTGGACCGATTATATTGAGATTCACAATTTTCTCGATTCGAGCAAGGCAACTTGCGCTCACTTCAAGCACCGCTTTTTACTCCATCACGCCGAAGGGATTGATTTATCAATTCGTTTTTTGGGGGAGCAAATAACCAACAGTAAAGGACAAATATTTTCGACTCGCCAAATTTTGACCGATCATTTAATCGAAGATGTTGGGAGCATTGTTACCATCAAAGATTGGGCAAACGGTTTAATGCCGAAAAAAGATGCGGCTTTATATCAGTTCTTAGCGGGGTTGCGATAGCAACGGAACAATTTTTTACTATCTTCCATTCAATTTCTGAAATTTCTTACCAAAACAACTCGCTTGACGGTTTTCTCAGTTCCCTTAACTCCTTTCTTTTCAGCCCTTCCTCGATATTGAAGTAGTATTTTCCGTACATATTGATATGCTCGCTGCGGGCGGGCGACAGATTCTTAACATCATCCTCTTTGATTTCGTAACCTTCGCTTTTTAGTTGATCCAGAGCGGCTTGTATATAAACGGTGTTCCAAACCGTGATCGCGTTGACGACCAAATTCAGGCAAGCCGCCTGATTTAGCTGATCTTCCTGATTCCGCTTGCGGATTTTTCCTTCGTTGGCAATGAAGACATCGCGGCGGAGTGCGTGAAGGGCTTCGCCTTTATTGAGCTGCACGGTAATTTTCTTCTGGTATTCGGGACTTTGAAGATATTTGAGAATAAAGATCGTTTCGTTGAGTTTCCCATATTCCTGAATGGCTTTGGTCAGAGCATTTTTCTGCTGCGGAGACTGCAATTTGCTGATCAGAAGAGATGCCGTCACGTAACCTTGTTTGAGCGATCCGGCGATTCTGAGGAGTTCGTCCCAATGCCTGAGAATTAAATCCATATTGATTTTGCCGGTAATCAAAGAATTGATGTTTTTATACTTGATTTTCTTATCTACGCAGTAGAGAGTTTTTCCGGCGAGATCGGCTAAACGGGGCGAAAACCGCATACCGAGCAGATCAAACAGACCGAATACGAGGTCGGTATAACCGGCAGTATCGGTCGTGTGTTCGAGAATCGTCAGTTCGGTTTCGTTATCGAGAATTTCATCCAAAACGTAGGTCGCATCTCTGATGGTCGTCGGCACAACCTTCGTGCCGAATTGCGAATACTGATCCGATGTCCAAGTATAATAAGTCAACCCGCGACCGTAGCCGAAGTATTTGGGAACAGATACGGCATTTCGTGTCTTTACCGAAACGGGAAAACGCTGTCCGTCCGATGAAGATAATGTTCCTCCGCCCCACAGTGCTGCCAAAGGCAGATGATAATGAAAATTGACGAGTTCGGAAAACGCCGATTTCAAAGTTTCTTTTCTAAGATACCAGGTTGAATGCCAAGCCATTTTTCGGTAGGTCAAACCCGACATTCGCTGCATCTGCATAAAACCGAAATTACAGGCGTTTGCCAGAATGCCGGCGTAGCAATGATGAAGAGCCTCCAAACTGCGCGGCTCTTTGCCGTTCGGATGAGTGAAATGACGGGAAAAGTTCGTCCAGCCGTCAACTTCGATCAGCAGATCTGTCAATTCGATTTCCGGCAGACGTTCGGAAACCTCCTTTTTGAGTGCTTCGCTGCTCGGACTGATTTCCTCACCGGGTAGTTTGGTAACAATCATCTTGCCGTTTTCCATCCGTATATTGATCTTCTTGTCCAGATGACCTGCGGGATCATAATGCGCCGGAAATTCTTCGGATTCAAACGACTTTCTTTTGTGTTTTATTACCAGTTCATCAAAAAAACGGTCGAACTGTAAATAAAGTTCCTGCAATTCGGCTTGACGCAGTTGCAGCCGAATTGCACCGTCTTCCGGTAAGGTTAACAAATCGCGGATGGCGGGACGCATTTCCGCCCAATCCTCAACCGGAATCAGATAACTGTCGAGTCTGGCGTAACGGCGGCTGCCTTCGACCCAAATATCGCCGGAGCGCAATTTGGAGCGTAGCTCGAACAGAACGCACAGTTCGTAATATTTTTTAACAAAGCGTTCTTTTTCGTCAAAAACGAATTTCCACCATTTGCCATCAACAAAATCGCACGGCGCGTCGTCTGGAATCCGCCGTTTGCCGCTCTCGTTCAGATCGCGCAGAATTCCGATGGCTTCTCTCAAACCGGCGGTTTCGGCATTGCCGTCCAAAGGCAGTGAGTCCAGAAATGGCGGGATGAATTGCCGCAGGTAAGAGTAACGATTTCCGATCAGTTTGAAAAAGTTTTCATCGAGCGGCGCGTTGATACGTTCGCATTCGCCGAAAGTTAAGCGCAGTTTATTCTCCGGCAGATATTTGTAGATCGCCGTTCGCAGATTTTCATCAGACACGCCCGGATCAATCAAAATCCGCACCAGTTCTTGCAGAAGTTTGATCTTATCTCCGGCAAGCAGGGCTATTTCCTGCCTGATTTCGACATGTTTCCGGTCGGCGCGTGAAGAGATATTATACAGAAGGCGGTCGAAAAGTTCGACCAGTTCGTCCAGCACTTCCTCGTAAAGCTGAGCTAAAAACGCCAGCAGAATCGGATAGCGGCGCGTCTTATTCATCCGGCTCAGGGCTTGCGCGGTCGAGCGGAAGCCGATCTGGGCGAGTTGTTTGCGGCGGTTCGGATTAACTGACGATAAATTCCAACTGCCGACCTGCCATTTTTGAAGTTTTTCCAATTTTCCCAGTCCGGCGAGGATTGTTTTCGACGAATTGGATGTCGCGCTTTGACGCAAAGAGGCAAGCGGAGTCGGATGATTCGGCTCTTCTGCCTGCAAGAGTCCGTCGAGACCTTCCGCCAGAACATCATCAATAATCGATTCGACGCGGCGGAAGATTTCCTCCTCGGCGGCATTTCGCGCTGATGCGACCATCCGTTCAATTTGGGAAAGACCGGGACGCACCAGCTTTTCCGTCAAAAAGCGTTCGCAGACAAGCTGCCACAGCACCATCGGGCGGTCGTGTTCCAAAGCTCTCTCAAACAACCATTGATCGAGACGCTCGATGTCGTCGGATGCCGGATGCCTGAAGCCGAGATAATTTTCCACCGCCTGACGATGGGCGGTTTGCGTTGCATCGCGTTCTCCGTAAGAGGCAATTTCTTCCGACGAAACGGCAATTTGTCCGGCAACATATTTAACAACCGTCTGCGGAATTTTACTGACATCGAGCAATTGAAAACCGAGAAATCTCAAAAGCAGCAGACGCAAAGCAAACCCCAAACGATTTGTCGCTGAAGCGGTTTTCGGAATTTGCTGTAAATCGTTTTCGCTTAACGTGAAAAAGGCAATTAAATCGTCGCTAGATAAATCGGCAGGAAATGAATTGAACCGCTCACGTTCGGCTTCGGATAAAAAATTGACCGGCATATTTTTATTGTTAAACTGACTTTATCAACATTTTATTCTACAAAAACTCGCGGCTAATCCGTTGAAAATTTAGATAAATAATTACATCAACTCAACCAAATTCTTCTTAAATTCTTGTAAATTTTTCAATAAAATCCCAAAAAATGTTGCTTTTTGTTTTCGATTTATGATAACTTTTTCCAACTAATTCAAAAAACTCAACTGACGATGAGTTAAAAGTGCGGCAGACAGCCTGTTTGTGCCGCCGACAGTCGCTTTGATCGAAATGGTAATTCGGGGAATCTTTCGCGTCCGGGATGTGGTAGAACGACTGAAATTTATAGAACAATTTATTTATTGAAAAATTTAAATTCAATATTTAAATATTGAATTTATAAGGCTGTATTGATGTCTCCCAAAGAATTTAGTTTACTTAGTGCAAAAGTCATTCATTCTGCAATCAAAGCGCGGATGAATGACTTTTTGTTTGTGTTTCGTTAAAAAATTCAAGGTTTCAAAACAATGTCCGGGACTAAAAACTCATAAAGGTTGGAATTGATAAAAATGATTTAGAGCAAAAAACAGTTCAGCAGATAAAACAGTTGCTGAAAGGAATTCGAGAAAAGATATGAAAAGTAAAACATCACCATCGGGAAAATCACCGAAACGCGCCGGAGCGAAAAAACGTCGAGCAAATGCCGTTGACCGTGAAAATGAAAAGCAGGAATGGAAGAAATCAAAACGGGTTTTACTTGTTTTCAGTCTGCTTTTATTAGCGACGGTCGGTTTCGGAGCGGTGGCAAGTTACCGCAATTTGTCCAATTTATCCGGCTCTGCTTCGCCGAACGCGCTCCCGATGGCAAGTCCGCCCGCACTTCCGGCAAATGATCCGAGCAAAGAATTTATCTATTCGGGAAGTGCGCTCTTAGCTACGGTCGAAGCGTTCCGGCAAGCACCGAGCGATCTGGCGATCTGGCGACCTTCGAGCGGCACCTGGTATATCCTCAATGCCCAACAGCAATGGGTAACGCAGCAATGGGGCGGCGGGACGGATATTCCATCGCCCGGTGATTTCGACGGCGACGGCAAGACCGATTTTTGCGTATATCGTCCCGGCGACGGCACTTGGTATATTATTCAGAGTTCCAGCGGCGGAAGTCAGTATGTTTCCTTCGGCACATCCGAAGACAAACCCGCCGTGGCAGATTATGACGGCGACGGCAGATCGGACATCGCTGTTTGGCGACCTTCCACACTGACTTGGTATATTCTGCAAAGTTCTAATAATTCCTTTACCTCAATAACATTCGGAGCAAGCGGCGACAAACCTGTTCCGGGCGACTTCGATGGCGACGGCAAAGCCGATTTCGCCGTGTGGCGTAGCGGAACTGCCACCTTCTGGGTGCAGCAAACTTCCAATAATCTGGCGACTTCTTATTCAATCGGACAATCGGGAGATGAACCCGTCATCGGCGATTACGACGGCGACGGCAAGATGGATTTTGCCGTCAGACGCACCAGCACGAATGTCTGGTTTATCCGCAACAGTTCAGACCCAAACGGAACTGTCAATAGTGTTATTTGGGGAAATACGGGTGATATTGCAGTTCCGGCACGCTATTACGATTCACAAGACAGCGATGCCAAAACCGATATTGCGACGTGGCGACCATCAAATGGCGTTTGGTATATTCGCCGCTCAAGCGACGGCAGCACACGGGCAACCGCTTGGGGGTTAAGCGGAGATATTCCGGTTCCGGCAAATTGGAACAGATAAGACTCAAGTGAGAAGTAAAAGGTGAAAGGTAAAAGGTAAAACAAAAAACGGCGGTTTGAATTATCTACAAAAACCGGATTCCACAAATAAAAAGAATTTTGCGGGAAAAAGACGGAGAGGAAAAATATGCGTTCAAATACTCAGATGGTGCAAAAGATTCAGAAAACAGGCAAAATAATTTCTTTAATAGCAAGCAAAGCAAAAGATTACGCGACGCTCGGATTGACGGGCAGACAATGGCTGGCAAGTCTTGTCATTTGTTTGATGCTGATGCCGATCTTCTCCTTGCCTGTGGGCGCAGCCGTTTATATACCGAAACCCGATCCGAACATCGCAGAGTTCGAGCCGGTGAATGCTGAAATACCGATCTGGGAAAAATTGGAGATAAATCTGAGCGCGAGAGTCGAAACGTGGATGACTGCAAAAAGAGAACTGAATATCATCCACGATGAAAACAAAAAGAAAACTTCAGATGAGAATAAATCTGAGAATGCCGCTGACGAAGGGGTAAAAAGAAAGGGGAAAAAAGGCGGGGATTTGACTGAGATCGCCGGACTCAAATCCGGGAATGAAAATAGCGCGGAGCCGGTAGAGAAAGATACCGGGTTAAACGAAACTGAAAAGGATGTTTTGCCGGATGAAAATGCATCTGCAAAAATTAAAAGTCCCGTCAAAAATGTCGCTGCGCCGTCAATGATGTTGCTAAATCAGCCGCTGCCCGATAATGAATATGAATCAATTTTTAATTATGAAAATAATCTTGGCTCGCCAAAGGGGCAAGTCGAAATGGATTCAACTAATGAAGCGGCGGCTCTTCGGATCAGACATCGCGCCGGAATCGCCAACTTTAGTTTTGGAGTTCCGCTTGCCGCACTTTCGGGAAGAGGGTTAGATGCCGGAGTTTCAATGTCTTATAACAGCAGGACATGGAACAAGTCTCAGACATATGATTCCAATACTCAAACCTACACCCCGCATTTTACATATGATGTCGAACAAAGCTGGATCGCTCCGGGATTTAGCTCAGGGTTCGGCTACTTGGAGACCAGAGCCGTAACCCAATATATTCATCCGCACCAATCTTCAAATTTTTCCTACTATACGGAGATAATTCCGTTAGGATTAATTGATGCCGACGGCACCCGTCATCAATTTCAATGCACCGGATACACGCCGATTTCAGGTTCATACACATCCAAATGCAATAACTACAAAACAACTGACGGAACTTTTATTAATGTTCCGGCAAAACCCTGGATCAGCAATCCGGGCAATTCCCAAACGCCGAATACTTCGCAGTATCAGAACACATCATTCACAATCACTTACTCAAACGGAACAAAAGTCTGGTTTAGCGGCGGTTTCGGCAGCGGCACGCAGCGTAAACATTACCCGGTAATGATCCAGGACAATAATGGGAACCGGGTCAGAATCAACTATAAAGCGGATCAATCGGGGAGAATCGATTTCATTACCGACACTCTCAACCGCCAAATCAAGTTTTATTATGAAAACAATACGAACGGAAATCCCGATAAATTAGTCGCGGTAACAATTCCCGGGATAAATACGAACGATGAGATTCAAACCGTCAGATTTTATTATGAAGATATGACGCTGAGTTCTGCGGGTAAATTCAGCGGTCAAATTACTGCTCCCCCGACAATTCGCGTTTTGCGGTACGTCTATATGCCGGCGACAAACACGGGATACAAATACGATTATCATTCAAATTACGGGATGATCAAAAAGATCACCCGGCAGGTCGGAATGATCGGCAGCACGACGGCGACGAATCAGACCGGAACTTTAACGGAAGGCGCATTCGCGGCATCTACGGAATATAATTTTTCGGACGGCTCGACTGCTCTGGAAGATGTTCCGAAATACACAAAACGAACGGACGATTGGGCGGGACGAACATCTACGGATCCGCAGGAAACTTTTTATAACGCTCCTGAACCTATACCGGGACAGGATATTTATTCCGATATAACGGTTAAAGATAACGGTTTTGATGTCAAAACGGAAAACATCTCGGCATCTACCGGATTATTAAAAGAAACATCCGTCAAGAAGATGTTCGGACCCGCCGGACAATACAGTCAACTGATGTCAAAAACCAAATATTTCTGGGACGGCAGTCGAAATTTGACAAAAATCGAAACCACGAATGAAGCTGGATTGGTGAGAGCGGTTGAATACGAAT
Source organism: Pyrinomonadales bacterium (assembly GCA_038251885.1). Lineage (GTDB taxonomy): Bacteria > Acidobacteriota > Blastocatellia > Pyrinomonadales > Pyrinomonadaceae > JAHCHG01. The sequence continues at coordinate 84,789 of JBBSAX010000001.1, forward strand.
ACGACGGTTATAATAACCAAACCAAAGTAAAAGAATATGATTATGCCGCAGCGGGAGATCTCGGAACTCTGCTGCGGACAACGGAAATCGCATATGAAACAGGTTCGGGTTGGATAAACAAAAATCTGCTCGGATTGGTGAAATCCGTAAAAACGATTGTTAATAGCACAACGGTTTCAAAGACTTTATTTGAATACGATCACAACGGAAACGATGCGACTTTAACAAGACGGGATGATATAAGCACCGCGACGCACGACAGATATTATAACCCGGCGCATCCTTCTACAACGGAAGAAATTTGTCCTTTTTACGATCCTGATACTCAGAACGCACTGCCCAACGGTTGTATTATAATTCATAATCCGGGTTATGATTCAACCAGCGCATTCCGAGGAAATGTGACAAAACTTACCTCGTTTGCGGACTCGACATTAACGACCGATCCGAATGCCGATATTACGAATTACAATTACGATATTGCCGGAAATCTCGTCAGTGCTTCGTTAAGCTGCTGCCAGGTCAGAACCTACGAATATCACATAGATCATCAGTATGCCTTTCCGGTTTCACAAACATCGGGAAGTTCGCCGCAAATGACAACATCCGTAACTTATAACCGCAACACCGGGCTTGTTTTGACTTCGACTGATGAAAACAATCAGGTGACGAATTACCAATACGAAAGCGATACTCTGCGGCGGAAAAAGACGATTTACTCTAACGGCGGTTATACCGAAACCGAATATTCAGACAAATTAGCTCCTCTATCAGCAATAGAATTTGTTCGAGTAACAAATACACTTGATACGAATAAAACAGCACAAAGTTACAGTTATTTTGATGGACGTGGTTTGGGAATCAGAAATGCGACGCAAACGCCGGACGGATGGAGCGTTTCAACGATGGAATATGACAAATTGGGTAGACCTGTTAAGAGTTACAATCCATTCTATTCTTCTATTCCGAATGGGGCAACGCCAAATGAAACGAAATTTACTGAGGTTTTGAATTACGACGCACTCGGCAGAACAACGTCTGTCAGATTACAGGATTTGACGACAGTTTCAACCGCTTTCAGCGACACGAACACAACTCCCGCCGAATTTAATAAAACTTTTGTGACCGTTACCGATCAAGCCGGAAAACAGAGAAGACAAGTTGCCGATGCACTCGGAAGAATTGTGCGTGTTGACGAACCGAATTTATCTGGCAGTCTCGGCGCGGTTGATGCTCCGATACAGCCGACCACATATGAATATGACGGAAATGATAATCTTTCAAAAGTAATCCAGACAGAAGGCACGGTAACGCAAGTGCGGAAGTTCAAATACGATGCTCTGGCGCGCCTGACACACGAAAAACAGGTCGAAGCATCACCGACGCTCGACAATAGCGGAGTTCACGGAAGCGCTGATCCCAATAAATGGACAAAAGTGTTGAAATATAATCTGGATGGGCTTGTGTCGGAAGCGACGGACGCACGGGGCGTGAAAACGACTTTTTCGTATGACGGATTGAACCGCGTTACGTCACTTACATTTACCGACGGCACACCGACCGTAACTTACACCTACGATCAGGCGCGCACGGGCTTTTTTAACAAAAATGCTTTGACGAGAGTGGAAACGGCGGACGGCGGAACTCTTCGACCGGAGACACCGGCGACGGCGACCGAGTTCGATTACGATCAGATGGGCAGAGTCGTCAAACACCGCCAAAGCATCGGGACCCAAACCTACGCGATGGAATACGGCTATAATCTGGCAGGTCAATTAACTTCGGAGAAATATCCTTCGGGCAGAATTGTTTCGACCGGGTATGATGTGAACGGCAGACTTTCCCAGATTTCCGATCAAAGCCGGAATTATCTGAATAATCTGCAATATCAATTATACGGCGGAGCATTGAGTTCGATGACTTTGGGGAACGGCATTCAGCAGACTTTTGATTATAACGAGCGTTTGCAGATGAAGCAGATCAGTTGGACAAAGAATAATAATGTCATCCAGCGTTACGATTATAAATTCGGGCAGATTGACCCGAATAATAATACGGTTGATGCGACTAAAAACAACGGGCAGTTGGCGCAGGTCGAAAGCTATATCGGCGGAACGGTTTCTAATCCAACCAAGCAATTTACCCAAAAATTCTCTTACGATGCCATCGGCAGATTAGAAAAGGAAACCGAAACGAGAGGCGATAACTCGAATCAGGTTTATCAGCAAAAGTTCAGCTACGACCGCTTCGGCAACAGATATTTGAAAGCGGCGGATAATCCCGCAAACCAAAATCCGCTTTATCCGACACCGATTGAAGACAATAACATTGACCGGACAACGAATCGTCTGGCATCGAATACGAACACACTCTATGACGATGCCGGAAACATCACGACCGACGGCAAATACCGCAATCTGAAATATTATTACGATGCCAACGGGCGGATGTTTAAGACTTCGCAAACTAATGATACGAATCAGGCAAACACGGTTTATGACGCAAGCGGAAATAAGGTAGCGACAAAAGTCAATGATGTCTGGCGATTTCTGATTTATGATGCTAGAGGAAAACTCATTGCCGAATACGGCGGAACGGATTCGACGGATGAAGGCGGAGTCAAATTTGTTCATCAGGATTTACAAGGCTCGACAAGGGGTTTGACCAATTTAACCGGAACTGTTCTGGCAAGAATTGATTATCAAGCATTCGGTGAAGAAATTCCAAACAATATCGGACAGCGAACCGCTCAAGGCTACGAAACATCAGATAGTATCAGACAGCGATACGGCTTGACGAACAGAGATGAAGCAACCGAACTCGATGACACTTGGTTCAGAAAACTGGAGCAAAGAGGCGGCAGATGGACAACGCCCGATCCGTATAAAGGCTCGATGAATCTTGGCAATCCTCAGAGTTTCAACCGCTACAGTTATGTTGAAAATGAACCAACAAATTATATTGACCCAAGTGGATTGTTAATGGCGGCTCCTGGTTCAGTCTGTGCAAGAGGTTATCTGACCACAATTCTTTATGGCAATAGTAGCGACGGATTTCAAATAGTAGCCCAGTTTCTGACTTGTTATGAATGGGCTCAAAGTGGCGGTAGTCCAACTGCTCTTACAGTTAAAGAAAATGAAAAACTTGATAAAAGAATAGCCAAGATTAAAGATCAACTTAAGAAAGAAAAATGCAAAAAATTTCTTGAAAGCCATGGAATATCGATTTCTGACTTAAATGCTCAGCTGGATGATCAAAGCAAAAGGTTTTCCGGTCCAAAATCAACTAATTATACTGTGGCAGAAGCAGGTTTAGATGGAGACCCGTCAACACAAAACTGGACTGTTAGTACATGGTTTAAGAAGAAGTATGGAGGAAGGATACAAGCAGCAGTTGGTAGTAACGATCGCGTATTTTATAAAAACTTCAATAGTGTAACTACAATTTTGCATGAGAATCTTCATGTTTCAACTGGGTTAGGTGATGTAGCTTTAGCCAATAAATTAGGTTTAAAACATGATGGAACTGTAGCAAGTGCAAGCCCTGCAATTTCAGCAGCACTAATAGCTAACGGTTGTACTTAAGTAGTTTTAATGACTTGAATCATGTATTCGGGATATTAAGAATTGAATTTATGGAGCGGCGATTGCTCAATAGTGTGCTTTTATTTGAAGAATTAGTTTAATAAAAGGAGATGTTAATGAAATTCAAAGTATTTTTGGTCTTGTTATTATTTTTGCTGATAAATGTAGATTATGTTTATACTCAAGTGAATGGGACAGGAAAATGTAAATCATCTGTAAAAGGTGGTAAATATCAAAAATCAGAGATAGCACATTGGCAAAATGAGCCGAAGAAATTTAGTGGAAATGTTTTAATAAAACCCCAAAATGTAAATCGGGAGTTTCTGATAAAACTCGCTAAAAGACTAAAAGCTGAATATTGTATGGCTGAATACTTTACTGTTAATATTTATGACGATTCTGACTCTATGAACTTTGGGTGGGAGATTTACAATCAATCTGAGAATAAAATAATACGCCATCGAGCAACTTACACGTTTGATATAACCGCAGGAATAAATGAAATAGAGTATTCAACAAAAAAGGGTAATCCAACCAACGAAAATAAAATTGATTTAAATAGTGAGATGCAGTCAATAGACTGATGAGATGGTTTAATTTTATGAGTGTAGGTCAATTGAAAATAGAACAATGTATAATAGACCTTATCCTGAATAAAATTGTTGTAATAACAGTCCTTTGATAAATGGTTTGCGAAGTAATGTGCGGAAGTTGTGTGTTCCGCACGCTATTTCCATTACATCGTCTGAAATATCTTCGACTTTCAATCTCATTTCTTCCTTCACAATTCGTAATCTTTTGGCTCCGCTAATTAAATGTTCAATGACCACCCGCACCGCGCTTAATTCTCGATTCAACTGTTTTTCTTCCGCTGTCAACTCTCCTCCACGCGGCTTTTTCTTCGGCTGTTTGATAATCACTCCGGCGGGCGCAAAGCCTTGAAATCCCGTGTCTTGTTGAATAGTTACTCCGTCCGGATAGTCAATCGCTTCTTCGTCAGCCAACTTTTTATCGTGTTTTTTGCCTTCCACAGTTTTTGACAAATACACTATAAGTCGCGTTTCTACTTCACCGATTATCAAATTCTTGTTCGTGTGAGTCTTTTTTTTCCGCTGTAATACAACTTTTGCCGGTCATTGTCCTTTGGTCTTTCGCGGTTTCTTTCAACCCCGTCTTGGACTAATTCGCCGACTTCAACCTGCTCTTTTAACCGCTCGACAAATTCATCCGCCTTTCGCTGAGGCTGGCAATCGAGAATTTCTAAGGCTCGTTTCAGCTTCGGCAACAAGCTGTCAACACGCGAAATAAACTGATCCATTAGGAAGCGAAATAAATTGACCCACATTTGACGGCGTTTTGGATTACACTTCTTTTATTCAACTAAAAGGAGGCGTAAAACGAGATGCTCAAATGGGAGGAGCAAATGGATATTAAGTTTTTAGTCGGGCAAGGTCATTCGATCAGGCAGGCTGCCAAGTTGTCGGGACACGCCCGCAATACCGTCAGAAGTGTGATTCGTCCAGGCAATAACGAGCTAAAGCCTGAGAGTCGTGGACGTAAATCGAAGCTCGTGGATTTCAAAGAGTATTTGCGGACAAGATATTTGGAAACCGGTTTAAGCGGTGTGCGGCTCTGTGAAGAGATTACGGCGATGGGTTTTACGGGATCAGTTTCCGCCGTTCGCCGCTTTTTGCAAACGATTGAAAAAGGCGGGATTTCGCCAAAGGCGACGGTTCGGTTTGAAACGCCGCCGGGTGAACAGGCGCAGGTTGACTGGGCGGAGGTTGGCTATTTTCTGGACGAAGAAGGCATCAGTCGAAAGATTTACGCCTTCCTGATGGTCTTGAGTTATTCGAGGATGCTGTTCGTCGAATTTGTCACCGACATTTCAACCGAAACGCTGATCGCCTGTCACCAAAAGGCTTTCGCTTATTTCAGCGGATATACGCGCAAGATTCTGTATGACAATATGAAGCAGGTGCGGCTTTCTCAAACTGAATGGAACCCGCTGTTTCAGGATTTTCTCGGTCATTACGGCATTATCGCCGCCACGCATCGCCCGTATCGGGCGCGAACGAAAGGCAAAGTCGAACGCGCCGTTTTGTATTTACGGGATGGTTTTCTCAAAGGCGGCGAGTTTGCGAATCTGGCTGATCTGCGGCAACAGGGTTTTCATTGGCAGGAAGAAACAGCCAATCGGCGGATTCACGCGACGACCAAAGAAAAACCCTGTGAGTTATTCAAGAGCGAACAACTGCTGCCATCGGCAACCGTCACGGAATATCGCATGGCTGCCAAAGCGAGCCGGAAAGTATCGGCGGAAGGCTTCGTTCATTACGCGGGCAGCCGTTATTCGGTAATGCCGCAAGCGGTCGGCAAAACGGTGTTGGTCGAGCAGGAAGAACAAACGATTCGCGTTAAAAGCGCTGATCTGATTATTGCCGAACATCGGGTTTCGACGAAGAAAAACGCGGATGTCATCAATCCCGAACACATTGCCGAAATGTGGAAACTGAGTTTGGGAAAAACGCCGGTGCCGAATTCGAGAAAACTACAGATCTTGTTCAACAGCGAAGTTGCCGTGACACCGCTCCAGCGTTATGAGGAGGTGATCGGCTGATGCAAATCTTTGAAACAAAAGCGACGGAAGGACTGGAAAAGTTGAACTTGACGACGGCTCGCGCGCAGCTCGACACGGCGGCGCAGACGGCTTCCGCCGAGAACTGGAGTTACACGCATTTTCTCGGCTACTTGCTCGACGGTGAACTTCGGGAGCGACATCGGCGGACAGTTGAAATGAGTTTGCAGTTTGCCCGTTTTCCGGTCTTGAAAAGACTGGCGGACTTCGATTACGCTTCGCAGCCTTCGGTTGATAAAAGATTGATTGAGGAACTGCAAACCGGCAGATTCTTATCCGAAGGCAGAAACATTATCTTTTTAGGACCGCCCGGAGTCGGCAAAACACATCTGGCAATCGGTTTGGGAGTCAATACGGCGGAACTCGGACATCGCGTTTATTTCACGAGTGCGATTGATCTGGTGCGAAAACTGGTCAAAGCAATGAGTGAGAACCGACTCTCCAGAGAAATCAAGAATCTAACCCGCCCGAAATTGCTGATTATTGATGAAGTCGGCTATTTGAAACTCGAAGCGGCGGAAGCGAGTTTGCTGTTTCAAGTCATTAGCGAACGCTACGAACGGCAAGGCGCAATCATTCTGACGAGTAATAAAGCGTTTTCGAGTTGGGGCGAAGTCTTTGCCGGCGATGCGGTGATGGCATCCGCCGCGCTCGACCGACTTCTGCACCGCTGCACGGTCGTCAACATTCGCGGCGAAAGTTACCGGATGAAGGAAAAACTGAAAGCCGGAAAAAATGCCGAATTGGAATCATTAGAAGAACTTCAGGCAACGGCTTGAAGTAGAAAACGGCTTCGTGCGAAACCGCGACGAAGCCATAAATTGACAAACAGGTGGGTCAAGAAATAATGCGTGAAAATGGATCAGTTTATTTCGCGTGTTGACACTAAGTCCATAACTCGCCTAATTTTATTTAGATTGAGAAATTTAGTTAATCTCAAAAAGTTTTGGCAAATGTGGCACGACAGGATAAGTATAATTCTACTAACAAGATAATCATCTTTTGCCGACTTTTGTCTGCGACATATCATAAAATTCCGCTTTTATGATATAGTTTTTTCTGAAAATAGCAGAAATTTCCCGAAAATAAATAGAGTGAAGTTGCTAAGTTATTGAATTTATTAGGTTAAATGAATATTATGAATCATTCCGCCGTCATCCGCATTCCCGAATCGCAGATTTTAACGCCATCGGGCGAGTTCGACACGCGCCTTAACGGTCGAATCGCCGCGCAGTTTATCAATAAATCGAATTCCGAACTCACCAGAAAAAATTATCTGTCCAACTTGCATCAGTTTATTTTGTTTTCCGGGAAAAAGGATGCGACCGACGTTCGGGTTGAAGACGTTCTGGCGTGGCGCGATTCATTGGAAAAACGCGAACTCGCCCCGCACACGATCTCAACCAAACTGGCAACTTTGAGCGCTTTGTTCGAGTATTTTAGAGATTACGGCATAATCAAACGGAATCCGGCAACCGCCAAGTTAGTTCCGCGCCCCGAAAAACCTCTGCAAAGTCCGAAAGGAAAAGCTCTGACCGTTAAGGAAGTTCGTTATCTTCTTTATACGATTCACCGTGATAATCCGGTTGATCTCAGAGATTTTGCAATTGTTTATTCGATTTTAAGATTGAGCCTTCGAGTTTCGGAAATCTGTCACTTGAAGGTTTCCGACATCAAAAAAGACGGACGATTCTGGGTAATTGATTACCGCTCGAAAGGCGGCCGTAAGGAACGCCAGCCGCTGCCGAAGGATGTCAAAGAGGTGATTGACGATTATCTCGAATCAGATCGAATAAACAGAAAAGATTCAAAAACCGGCGGCGAAAGTGCCTTTATCTTTCAAGCGGATATTTCCAGAAGATATTTCGGTCATTGCCAACCGCTGACAACCCGACATATCTGGCACATCGTCAAACGGAGAGGCGAACTGGCGGGACTCGGCAAACTCGCTCCACACGACCTGCGAAGAACGGCGATCACCAAGGCATTTCAGCAAAATGTTCCGGTTACGGCGATTCTGAATATGAGCAAACATAAGTCTGTGGAAACTCTGATGATCTACAACAAAGGCTTGGACA
>JBBSAX010000002.1:0-75661 GCA_038251885.1 Pyrinomonadales bacterium
AGTTTCTGGTGGTGATTTATCATACGTTAAAGAACAGTTGGATATTTACGGATTTTACAAAGTTTGAGAAAGCGGGAAGCTAAATAATTACTTTCTGGAGTGGACTTTTCATCATAGGAGTTCGGGATAAGAATATTTGCCCACGAAACACACAAATTAAACGAAAATGAAGAAAAAGCAAACCAAAAACGCGCAGAAAAAATTTTACTTTTCGTATTTTTCGTGTATTTCGTGGGCAAATATCTTTTCTTTCAATCTTTGTTCTCTTATCCCGAACTGACGTTAAATAAAGGAATTTCTTTTGGATTTTGCAAAACCTAATCTTGACAAAATCTTCTATAAAGGTCAGATTGTAAAGCGTAAGTAATTCAATAAATAATCAAATAAAATGAGAGTAGCAGTTCTTTCTGCGGAAGCAGTTCCATATTCAAAAACGGGCGGTTTGGGCGATGTTGCGGGTGCTTTGCCAAAAGCTCTAAAGCAAGTCGGGGTTGATGCTTTGCTGATTACGCCGTGTTATCGGCAGACGAAGGGCGAATATCTGTGGAATGTTGCGCTCGATGATTTGCGGGTTGATTGGCGCGGCGGTCAATATCGCGCAAAGGTTTTTTATTCAGAGGCAAACGGTTCGCCGACGTTTTTGATTGACGCGCCGGAATATTTTCACCGCGATTCGATCTACGGTTATCGGGAAGATCACGAGCGTTTCGCCTTTTTCAACCACGCCGCACTTTTGTTGTTAAAACGCATCGGACCTGCCCCGGACATCATTCATTTAAACGATTGGCATTGCGGTTTCGCGGCGGTCGAGATTTCGCATCTTCGTTATTGGGACACTTATTGGAGCAATACGCGAACCGTTTTTTCGATTCACAATCTCGCGTATCAAGGCATTTTCGACGCGGGCGAACTCTGGAAATTCGGTTTCGGCAGTGAGTTTGAACAAAATTCTTTTATGTTTAACGGTGCGGCTTCGGCAATGAAAGCCGGACTTTCGGCAAGCGATATGCTCTCAAGCGTTTCGCGCCGATATTCTGACGAAATTCAGCAATCCGAAAACGGTTATGGACTCGATTGGCTTTTAAGGTTGAGAAGCAATCGTCTGATTGGTATCACAAACGGAGTTGATTACGACGTTTGGAATCCCGAAACCGATACGGAAATCTCTTCGCATTTCAATTTATTCAATCTCGATGGAAAGCGCGAATGCAAACGCCAACTTTTGCGCCAATTTCAGTTGCCGGAAGATTTGGACAGACCGATTTTTGCAATAGTTACGCGGCTTACATCACAAAAGGGAATCGAACTCATTCAGCAAGTCGCGGGCGAGTTACTGGCAACGGGCGCATTTTTTGTCGCGCTCGGTTCGGGCGACAGTTTTTACGAAAATTTCCTCCGACAACTAAGAAATCACGTACCGAATCAAGTCGGAGTTTATATCGGTTATAATGAAGGTTTGGCGCACAAGATCGAAGCCGGCGCGGATATGTTTCTGATGCCTTCGCGCTTTGAGCCGTGCGGGTTAAATCAGATGTATTCCCTGCGCTACGGAACTGTGCCGATCGTTCGCGCCGTCGGCGGTTTGGACGACACGGTACAAAATTATGACCGCGTGAATAATAGAGGAAACGGTTTCAAATTCAACGCATTCCGCGCCGACAGCTTTTTAGAAAAAATCTACGAAGCCATCTTTGCTTACGCCGAACCTGAAACTTGGCGCAATATTCAAATCAACGGAATGACGATTGATAATTCTTGGGAAAACGCGGCGCGAAATTATGTCGGGCTTTATCAAATGACGAAAAATTGAGCCAAATTCAAATTTCAGAAAAAATTTGCTAATCTTACATTTTGCTTTCTCTGATAATGATAAAAAATATCGTCAAAAAAATAATACCGAAAACCGTTTTGCAAAAACGCAGGCAGAAGATTGCCGCGCGTGAGCAGGAAAAATTTGCTGAAAAAAGCGTAGCGGAAACCTTCAGCGAAATTTACAAAAACAATGTTTGGGGCGGAAAATCGGGCGAATTTTTTTCGGGCGACGGTTCGCGCGGAAAATACGCAAAAATTTATGCAGAAACGGTTAGAAAATTCATCGCTGAAAACGATATTAAAAAGGTTGTAGATTTAGGCTGTGGAGATTTTCAGGTTGCTTCGATGCTTGTTTCGGACGATTTTCATTATACGGGCTGCGATGTCGTGCCTGATTTAGTTGAACATTTGAACAAGAGCTTTGGAAGCGAAAGCAGAGAATTTCGGCAGACAAATATTGTTGAAGACGAATTGCCCGAAGGCGATCTATGTTTGATTCGGCAGGTTTTGCAGCATCTTTCAAATGCAGAAATCAGACAAATTTTAGAAAACTGCAAAAACTTCAAATACTTGATTATTACCGAACATTATCCGAATCCGAACGTCGAACTCGTGCCGAATCTCGACATTCCGCACGGACCTGAAATGCGTCTGCATTACGATTCGGCGGTAGTTCTGGATAAACCGCCATTCGATGTGAAAAATGTAAAACTTCTCGTCGAAACTCAAGCGGACGACGACACGCGAATCAAGACATTTTTGATAACACAGTAGTTTGTTAGTCAGTTGGTAACAACTAACAACTAACAACTAACCACTAACTTATGATTATAGTAATTATCGGCGCACAATGGGGCGACGAAGGAAAAGGAAAAGTTGTTGACTTACTCGCTGACAGATTCGATATTGTCGCGCGTTATCAAGGCGGTCATAATGCCGGACACAGCGTTTATGTCGGCGATAAAGCGTTTGTTTTGCGCCTGTTGCCATCAGGAATAATTCACGAAGGCAAAACCTGCGTTCTCGGCAACGGAATGGTCATTGATCCGAAGGCGTTTTTTGAAGAAGTTGATCAAATGATCGAGCAGGGAATCGAGATCACGCCCGAAAGATTAAAAGTTTCAAGCCGCGCACATCTTATAATGCCGTATCACCGCGCCTTAGATCACACTTCGGAAGAACGCTTAGGTAACGAAAAGATCGGTACGACTTTGCGCGGAATCGGTCCTTGTTATGAAGACAAAGCCGGACGGCGCGGAATCAGAGTTTCCGACGCGCTTGTGCCTGAACTCTTAAAGTCGAGAATCGAACGAAATTTGGCGGAAGCAAACCGTGTAATTGTTCTTTACGGACGCGAACCGCTTCGTTCTGACGAAATTTTTGAAGAAATCTCCGTACTTGCGGAAAGATTAAGACCATTCGTTTGCGAAACTTCTCATTTTCTTTCTGAAGCGAAAAAGGTTGATAAAAAAATCCTGCTCGAAGGCGCACAGGCGACATTGCTTGACGTAGATCACGGAACTTATCCGTTTGTAACTTCTTCCAACCCGACTGCCGGAGGCGCGGCGGTCGGCGCGGGAATTCCCCCGCATCACATCTCGGGAGTTTTAGGAATTGTCCGAACCTACGCAACAAGAGTCGGCGAAGGACCTTTTCCGACCGAAATGCTTGAAGAGGAAGAAGAAATGGCAAATCTGATCAGAACGCGCGGCAATGAATTCGGTTCGGTCACCAAACGTCCGCGCCGCTGCGGTTGGTTCGACGCGGTTGCAACGCGCTACGCCGCCGAATTAAACGGTTTCGATTCTCTCGCGCTGACAAAAATTGATGTTCTTGATGCGTTGGACGAAATAAAGGTCTGTGTCGGCTATGAAATTAATGGTGAAAAAATAAATACTTTTCCGGCAGTTTCGCTTGATTTAAGGCAGATCAAACCGATTTACGAAACTTTGGAAGGTTGGAAATCCGAGACGCTCGGCATCACCAAACTCGAAGATTTACCCGAAAACGCACGGAAATATGTAGATTTTCTGTCTGAATCAATCGGCGTGGAAATCGGTTTGATCTCGACCGGACCCGAACGAGATCAAACTATTATTTTGCAAGATTCGGTGATGGAAGGTTGGTTTAAATAAAAAAAAGTTGTTAGTCAACTTGATTTTCTCCGTCAAGATTACTAAAATCTAAAATTTCGCTGGTCAAGATAAGCGAAACGATTTTTCAAATGTGGTCCGATAGCTCAGTCGGTAGAGCAAATGGCTTTTAACCATTGGGTCGCAGGTTCGAATCCTGCTCGGATCACCATTTTAAATTAAAAAAAGGTGGCGCGAAATGTGCCGTCTTTTTTTTAATTTAAACTAAAGTTATTCGATAAAGTCGCTTGCCATCTCGCGCGGTTTTAAATTGTTTCGCATAATAATTCGCGCACAGCCGTTCCAGCGCAAGATTACATCGTCGTTTCCGGCAGGGCGGACGGATTCGGCTTTTTCAAACCAATTCATCGCACTCCGAAAAAATTGATAAGCTGTTGATTCCGAACCGACTGCGCCGTTGCGAAGCGTGGCTTTGGCACGGCGTTCATATACAATTCCGGTATAGTACGTTTGTTGATATTCGCCTTGGATTTTTGATAAAAAATCCTGAATTCGCGTGTCTCCGACAGCATAATCTCTGCCGAAACGGTCGCTCATTGCTAAAACCAGAGTAATTAAAGCCTCTTGATTTTCGGTATCAACTTCTAAAATATCCAGACAGATGCTTTCCGCCGCGCCCGGTTCGTTGAGCAAACGGTAATGTTTTGCCCGTTCGAGTGCTGCCGGAACTGCTTCTTTTGATAGCGTTTTTAGCTGAAACATAAATTGCTCCTGTATAAAATGACGTTTATTTTTTCTTGCGAAATATTCGCACAAATTTTTTGATCGGATCGTAAAATTCATCAACAACGCGCTCTTTTAAAGGAATTATCGCATTATCGGTGATCGTAATATTTTCGGGACAAACCTTTGTGCAGCATTTTGTGATGTTGCAATAACCGATGTTCGATTCGTCCTTCAAATCCTTTAAACGGTCTTCGGTATCAAGCGGGTGCATCTCCAATGCCGCCGCATAGACGAGAAATCTCGGTCCAATAAATTCGTCGTGTTTATGATGATCTCGAAGGACGTGGCAAACGTCCTGACACAAAAAACATTCGATACATTTGCGAAATTCCTGCACCCGGTCAACGTCCGCTTGCGACATTCGCCAAGTTCCGTCGGGCGCGTCGGGCGTTCGAGGTTTGAATTTTTTAATTTTTTTCTTGACTTCGTAATTCCACGAAACGTCCGTAACCAAATCTTTTTTGAGCGGAAATGCTTTCATCGGTTCAACGGTGATCGGCTCATCTTGCGGCAAAGTATTCATCCGCGTCATACACATCAATTTCGGATTGCCGTTGATTTCCGCCGAACACGAACCGCATTTTCCCGCCTTACAATTCCAACGGCACGCAAGGTCGCCGGCTTGTTCGCCTTGAATCTGCAAAACCGCGTCCAAGACGACCATTCCTTCAGAAATCTCTGTGTCATAAGATTTAAATTCGCCGCCTTCGCTCGTGCCGCGCCAGATTTTGAATGTTGCTTTTGCCATATTTGTTCAGAGTTACGCCTTTAGGCGTGATAAACGTGCATTTAAAATCAAGTTTTATTTTCTTCGGGCTGAACAATCAGAGCTTCTTTCACGCCTAAAGGCGTAACTCTGAACTTTATCCCATTTCTTCGATAATTTGTTTCAATTCATCCGGCAGTTCGGGAATCGGTATTCGATTTATCTTCATTTCGCCGTTTTCATCTTTTTTTACACTGAAATTTAACTCGCCAAATTCTTCGACCTTCGACGGAAAATCATCGCGGAATTGTCCGCCGCGTGATTCTTTGCGTTCGATTGCCGCCATTGTTATCGCTTCGGAAACATTTAAAAGGTTGTGCAGATCGAGCGCGGTGTGCCAACTCGGATTAAAATCAATATTCCCCGTTGCTCCCGCGTTTTTGCGTCTTTCCCGCAAACTTCTGACACCGATCAAAGCGCGTTGCATTTCTTCCTCGGTGCGGACGATGCCGACCAAATCCTGCATCATTTCCTGCAATTCAGCTTGAAGCGCGAACGGATTTTCGCCGTCTTGTTTTTCAAACGGTTCTAATGACCATTTTACACGCTCTTCTATCTGCTCGTTATTTATCGTTCCAAAATCGTTTTCCTGTGCAAATTTCGCGGCGTATTCTCCGGCGCGTTTGCCGAAAACTAAAAGATCGGACAGCGAATTTCCGCCAAGACGATTTGCACCGTTGATTCCCGCGGCGCATTCTCCGGCGGCGAAAAGTCCGGGAATTGTTGACGCTTGCGTGTCGCCGTCAACGCGGATTCCGCCCATTATGTAATGCGTGGTCGGTCCGACTTCCATCGGTGTTGTCGTAATGTCCAAATCCGCCAGTTGTTTGAATTGGTGATACATACTCGGCAGTTTTTTCTTGATATGTTCGGGCGCGTTCGAGATTTTTTCCTTGATCCATGCAATATCGAGAAAAACTCCGCCGTGCGGCGAACCGCGTCCGGCTTTGACTTCGCGGACAATACACCGCGCAACGTGGTCGCGTGTCAGAAGTTCCGGCGGACGACGCGCATTTTTGTCGCCCGTCACATATCGCCAACCTTCTTCGGGCGTGTCGGCGGTTTGCTCGACATAAAGCGGCGGGATATCGTCAAACATAAACCGTGAACCTTCCGAATTTTTCAAAATCCCGCCTTCGCCGCGCACGCCTTCGGTTACGAGAATTCCGCGAACAGACGGCGGATAAACCATTCCGGTCGGATGAAATTGAATAAATTCCATATCAATCAATTCCGCGCCCGCGTCGTAAGCCAACGAATGACCGTCGCCCGTGCCTTCCCAACTGTTGCTCGTAATTTTATAAGCGCGTCCGATTCCGCCTGTCGCCAGAACCACGGCTTTTGCTTTGAAAATTCTAAATCTACCGTGTTCGCGTTCGTAAGCAAGTGCGCCGACAACTCTGTCGCCATCTTTTAGAAGCGCGATGACGGTAACTTCCATATAAACTTCGATGCCTTGATGAATGCCGTGATCCTGCAATGTGCGAATCATCTCAAGCCCGGTTCTGTCGCCGACGTGCGCGAGTCGCGGATATTTATGACCGCCGAAGTTTCTCTGCAAAATTTTCCCGTCTTTTGTCCGATCAAAAACTGCGCCCCACGCTTCTAATTCTCGCACTCTGTCCGGTGCTTCTTTCGCGTGAAGTTCCGCCATCCGCCAATTATTGACATACTGCCCGCCGCGCATCGTGTCGGTGAAATGGACTTTCCAATTATCGCGGTCGTCCACATTCCCAATCGCCGCCGCCATTCCGCCTTCCGCCATCACGGTATGCGCTTTTCCGAGCAGAGATTTGCAGACAAGACCGACCGAAACGCCCGTTGCTGAGGCTTCAATCGCTGCACGAAGTCCCGCGCCGCCCGCGCCGATGACTAAAACATCTTGTTCAAATATTGGATAATCAGACATTTATAATAAAAATATAATAAAAAATAGAATTTCTTTTAAATTGCCACTAGCTTTAGCTAGTGGATAAATTTGCAAATTGCTTCGGCTTTAGCCAAACTTCTGTATTGAATTTTTCCTTATCGCTTTAGCGTAAAGTTAGGCTAAAGCGATAAGGATTTGTTATTTTTGTAAATTCGGCTAAAGCCTTTTTTCTCAATCTTACTCTCCACTAGCTGAAGCTAGTGGCAATTTATAAAAACCAAATCTAAAAAATCCTAAAATCGCTCCAAATTCCCATCGAACAAAGCCGCACGAACAGATCGGAAAATCCGACGACGAATAAACTGCACCACGCGAACAACATATGTTTTTTGTTGAGCGAACTGCAAGCATTATAAGCCGCACATTGTAGCGGTTTGTCGGAAAGTTCATCGCATCTGCCGCCGATCAAATGGCGCAGAGAATGACAGCTAAATGTATAACCGCCGAGAAAAAAGACGTTCGCCGTCAAAATAATTGTGCCGAGTCCGATGCCAAAATGCAAAACGCCCGAAGCGTCCTCAAACCACATCGCTTTCCAAGCATCGTGCGCCAGAAAAAGCAAGAAAATTAGTGCAATATAAAGAAAATAACGATGAATATTTTGCAGAATCAACGGGAATTTGCGCTCGCCCCGATAATTATCTCCACGCGGTTCGCCGACGGCGCACGAAATCGGGTCAGCCCAAAATGCTTTGTAGTATGCGCCGCGATAGTAATAACAGGTGAAACGAAATCCGGCAGGAGCCCAAAGAATTAAAAGTGCAGGCGAAAACGGAATCCAATTCGGAATCCACGAAGGTTTTGCTCCAAACATCGAATGCGGAGAATTACCGAAAAGTTCAGGGGAATAAAAAGGCGAAAGATAATTTCCAAAACTGTAATGCTCGCCTTGAAACGCCGCCCAAGTCGAATAAAGGACAAACGCACCCAAACCGATGAAGGTAAGCAAAGACGGCAACCACCACGCACCTTTCCGCATAGTTTCGCCGAACGAACGCCGTATAGGAAGACTTGTCGAAGACATATTTATCTAACGCCACCTCCACAACCGAATTTTAAATAAAACTTTTTGAAAACTAAAACTTTACAAATTGAAGATGGCAAGAGTATTACGCAAACCCGCTCGTTAAGTCAAGCAAAATTTTTCTTCACAAATGCTGATTTGATTAAGATTGTGAGTATTGATTCATTTAAATCAGCTCGTTTTTAGCGACGATTTTTAATAATTAATGAACTTTGAATCTATTTGTCAGATTGTGTCGTGCAAGGAATGACCGTCGCCTTTTTTAATTTAACGGGCTTTTCCGGTTTTTCATTTTCGACGGGCATTTTACTTATAGCGTCAACAACTTCCATTCCTTTGGTAACGCGACCGAAAGCGGCAAAACTGCCGTCGAGATGACTGCCGTTGCCGAGAAGTATGAAAAAATTGCTCGACGCGCTGTTCGGTTCGTCGCCGCGAGCCATTGAGAGGATTCCGCGTTCGTGTTTGATCAAATTCGGTTCGTCAGGGACGTTTCGATAGGCGCGTCCGGTCATTTCATTTGTTCGCGTGTCGCGTGTCGCAATATTTCCGCCTTGAACGATAAAATCAGGTACGACACGGCTGAATGTGGTTGTATCGAAGATACCGAGCGACGTTAAATTCAGAAAATTCCGAACCGTTTCCGGCGCACTTTCGGGAAACATTTCGATTTCGACATTTCCCTGTTCGGTTTCGAGTTTGACACATTGGCTTGCCATTGTTTTAAGGTCTGCATTGTCAAATTTTTCCTTTGGCGACTTATTTTCGGGACGTTGGTTGGTTTTTTTTACGGGACTTTCTTTCGGTTTATCAATCGGTTTGTTTTGTGCGCCGACTGAAACCGCTAAAAGAAATATTAAAATGAAAAAGGTTGATGTTTTAAGCATTGAAATCTCCTTAAAATAAACTCAAACGGCGGAACGCGAACTTCAGTTCGCCAGTCACAAACTTAAACTTTCTAATTCGTTGATTAAGAACTTGAATTCACGGGATTAAACACCATTATCAAGGCTTTTCAGAATTTTACCGGCGAACTAAAGTTTGCGTTCCGTCTTAATTTCCCGATCCGATGATATAACTTCCACGCGCTCTGATAATTAAATTCGGGCGATCAACTCTGACTTTGATTAGTTTTCGTTCGCCGTTTTGCCCGATTTCGGTTGGATAATAACCAACATTATATTGCCGCCGCAGTTCTTCGGCGATGCCTGTAAAGGCATTTTTCAATCCGACGGGAGTTTCCGCCGGAAAAACTCTGCCGCCGGTTTGTTCGGCTATTGCCTCCAAATACTTTTTCCCGACGCGATATTCTTCCAAAGATGTTCCGCGTGCCAAAATTCTTCGGCGTGGAAAAGGAAGATTTATAATACCGTTTAATCTGCTGTTTTCCGAATATGTGTTGTAATAAATTGGAAAAATCAAGACATCTTCTTCTTCGGTTTGATACAGAGTGCTTTCGTATGTCGCCTCATCGGAAGTGGTATCAACTCCGTCAGTAAATAAAACGATAGCTTTGCGTCCTTCGATTTTGTCGAGATATTTTTTGAGCGCGAAATCAACCGCATCATAGAGCGAAGTCCCACCGCCGAAGTCTGCCTTTCTGATCGCTTTATATAGTTTTTCCTTGTCATTTGTCGGTTTTGCCAAAACGTGCATATTTTCGTCAAATTCGACGACCATCATTTTATCATTCGGTTTTAATTGATTGACAAAAGCAATCGCTGCATCTTGAATTTCTTCGATCTTAAATTCTGTTGAAGGGCTTGTATCGAGCAGCAATACAACCGTAAAAGGCTTTTCAAGAGTTCCAAAATAGGCGATTTCTTGTTCAATTTCGTTTTCAAAAATCTTGAAATTTTCCTTGACAAGATTTGGGATATAAAGACCATTGCGATCAAAAACCGAAACCGGAATTGTGATCAAAGCAGTTTCGATTTTTATAATTTCATCAGAATTGATATTTTCATTTTCAGCTGGATTATCACCTGCTTCATTGCTTTTATTATATCGCGGAGAAATATTTTTAATCCGGCTGTTGCCCGGTTTCGATTCGGAGTAAACTGAAGATTCCTGATTTTCAACCACAGGTTTTGGCGTTGCTTCGGGATTTATTCTTCTGCCTGATTGTCCGATTACATTTGAAAATAACAACAGTATTAATAAACATCCGATGAGAAGTTCCTTCATAATCATTTTTCTCCGATTTAAGTTTGTGATGCTGATTTCCATAAAAAAGAAACTCAAAAATTTCTTCTTAATATTTTACAGTAAGTATCTTTATAATTAATTATTTTTATATGTTAAAGTATAAAACTGATTCCGGCAGTTCAAAGTTTTCTCAAAAAATCTGACATAAGTTAAGTGTTTACTGAATTATTTAGAAAAAAAAGATTTATTGAATTAAGTTAATTTGTTTAACCAACAAAGTATTCAAATGGATGGAAAAGTTGTTCGATTTGTTTCTCCAAAGAAATTAAAGAACTTTTTTTATAAATGAAAAGAATTTATTTACAAAAAGCAAAAACGCAAATTGCACGTCCGAATACGATTCGGGACATAAATAAACAAATTGTCCTCAATTATGTTCGCGACCGCTCGCCGATTTCGCGTGCCGACATTGCCCGCGAAACTGCGCTTCAAAGATCAACCGTTTCCTCGATAATTGACGATTTATACAGTGCAGATTTAATTGAAGAAATCGGTATCGGAACTTCAACCGGCGGCAGAAAACCCACTTTATTAAAATTAAAAACCGGAGTTCCGGTAGCCATCGGCGTTGATGTCACGCCGCGCGAAACAAATATTGCCGTCGCCGATCTTTCCGGTACGGTTTTGGAGAAAGAAACATTTCCGACATCTTCGGTCGCTGATTTTATGAGCGAGCAAATTCTTCAGACTGTTTCAGGATTTGCCAACAAATACAGTGATTGCGACTTGGAAGTAGGAATCAGCGTTCCGGGCGTAACCGATCAATTAGTCGGACTTGTTCGCTATATTCCATATTTTCAATGGCGGGATTGGGACATCGGAAATCAAATCGAAGAAAAAACAGGTCTCACTGTAACAATTGAAAACGACGCAAATGCAATTGCCCTAGCCGAATTATGGTTCGGACGCGAAGACATTAGAAAAATAAGTAATTTTATTACGGTTTTGGTAGCGGAAGGTGTCGGCACGGGAATCGTTTTTGACGGTCAGGTTTATCGCGGCGAAAAAGGCGCGGCTGGCGAATTCGGACATATGATCGTCGGCGTTGATGCGCCGGTCGAGTGTTCGTGTGGAAGTTATGATTGCTGGGAAGCACACGCTTCGGAAAATGCAATGGTTGCCCGTTATCACAAATTGGTCGGCAGGGAATTAAGTTTCGGTAGAAATATTGATGTCAATCAATTGGTCAGCTTAGCCAATCAAGGGGAAGAACACGCCATAAAGGTTTTAAATGAAACGGCTAAATACCTGGGAATCGGAATTTCAAATTTGATTGTCGGATTGAGTCCGCAAGCCGTAGTTGTCAGTGGTCGTATCACGAGAGCGTGGGATTTAATTTCTGACGAACTGACTTCAATCGTCGAAAGAAGTGTCCGTCGCGGTCTGCCTAAAACAATACTTTTTGCCTCATCTCTCGGCGATCATCCGACACTTATCGGTTCACTGAGTCTGGTGCTTGCAAAAAAATTCGCTTCAGCAAGCTAAATTTTAAATAAATCGGTAAAAATATCTTGACAATTCTATTGATGATGTTAAAAATATATTACTAACTTTGTTTGTGTTCTCAACAAACTATAATTTTCGGTATAAAAAAATTAATTTCGATAGATAAAGTAAGAAAAGAGTTGAAAATTTCTAATAAAAATTGAACAATTATTGGAATATTTTTTAAGAATTTTTGTAGTAATATTTTAATAACATTTCTACAAAAAAAAATCTTTAAAAAAAGTAAGAAAATTCTTTTTATCTAATAAATCAACCCCCGTTTTTTAGATTTTTGGCAAATGTCTTACTTTGTTTCAAAGGTTTGGTTTAATTGCAAAACCTAAAATTTATAAAAATTAATGGTAGAATTTGCTGTATAAAAATATCTGCTACCCAAATGCTGAGTTCAATAAAAATCGGACGAAGATTTAGCGTCTTCTCCTAATACGAGGTTCAAATAAATGATTAAAACAATAAAAAGATCGGTCTTTTTTTGTATGACGTTGATGCTTTGTCTGTTTGTTTTGAGTGGGATTGTAACCGCTCAAAATAATGTCGGCAGCATTATAGGCTCTATTAAAGACCCAAACAGCGCACTTGTTCCCAATGCGAAAATTGTAGTTACAAATAATGCAACAGGAATTAGTCGTGAAACGACGAGTAACGAAACCGGCGAATTTACCGTCACTAACCTTGACCCCGGTAATTATAAGGTTACGGTTGAAGCTCCGGGTTTTAAAACACTTTTGTTAGCTTCTGTAACAGTCGAAACAAATGCACGAGTTGCGCTCGACACCAAATTTACTGAAGTTTCAGGTAGCGGCAGTGATGTCGTTAATGTCCAAGTTGACAGTGCGCCGCTCGTCGAAAGCGAAACAAGTGTGCGCGGCGACATTATCACCGGCAGAGAAGTAACAGATTTGCCGATTCCGCAAAGAAACTTTACTCTTCTTGCCGGACTTTCACCGGGCGTAACCCGTCCTTCTTCGCAATCGGTCGGCGTTATCGGCGGCGGCGGAAACTTTGTCAACGGTGGTCCGGGAAGTTCGACCGAATCAACGCGTTTTCGTGAATCCGGTGGGTCTGTAATTTCCGCCAACGGCGCACGCGTGACGCAAAATAACTTTTCGCTTGACGGCGTTGATAACAACGAATCGCAATTCGGACAAATTGCTGTTTATCCGAATCCCGACGCGATTGCCGAATTCAAGATCGAAACCAGCGTTCCTTCGGCTGAATCAGGTCGTGCGGCTGGCGCGATTATTTCAACAACATTCAAATCCGGTGGAAATTCGGTTCACGGAACTATTTTTGAAAATTATCAAGGACGATTTTTAAGTGCGGCGGCGGCACAATTTGATGAAAATAATTCTCCGCCAAATGCTCAGGGATTTCGCCGAACACCTCCGAACTTTGTGACGCATAACTATGGCGGCACAGTCGGCGGTCCGATTTTCTTTCCGCGCCCGGGAATCAATGGTAGAGACCCGTTTTTCTATGACGGACGAAATCGAACATTCTTCTTCGTTTCATTTGCCGGACAAAGAAATGGAACACCGGCATTTGGCGGCGGAGAATTTCCTTTTGTAACAGTTCCGACAGCGCGAATGAGAGCCGGAGATTTTAGTGAGCAACTAAGAGTTTTGCCAAATGCCGGCGGTTGTGCAAATCCGGCAAATAATCCCGGAGCAAATTGCCAAACTTTTAATATAGCCGGCGGCGGAACCGTTTTAGCACCGATTGGAACTATTTTCAGCCCGGGTGGAGTTCCGATTCCGGGCAATAATCTGGCAAATTGTCCGACTTGCGGAGCTTTTTCGACATTTGGTGCAAACCTTTTAAGAGCTTATCCGCTTCCGACCGAACCGGGTCTTAACAATAATTATCGTCGCAACCGTGCTGAACGCTCGAATGTTGATAGTTATGATGTCAAAATTGACCACAAAATCACCGATAACAATTCAATTTTCGGACGCTACAGTTTTTCAAAAAATTCCAGAATTCGTGATAATAATTTTCCGGCTGGAAGTTCACCGAACGGCAACGATCTACCTTCGGGATTCGGTGCAGGTGATGAATTCGGAAATTCGCGCGGAATTACTTTAGGCGACACTCATATTTTTACGCCAACAATTGTAAATGATATGCGTGCCGGTTGGACGAAAGTTCAAATCGGAATTAACAATCCGGGCATCAATGGTTCACTCGGTTTTAATCCCGGAATCAGCGCAGCATTAGGCGCAACAAACATCAATTCTTGCGGAACTTGTGACGGAATTATTTTGCTCGGCATCGTTGATCCGAGTATTTCACAAGAGTTCGTTGGCGATGGCGGAGCTTTCTTTTTCCAATCAAACAATTATAATTTTGCCGATACGGTAACGGTTGTCAAAGGAAATTCGGTTTTCAAAATCGGAACGGATTTAAGAAATCGCCGCAACAGTAATTTTGACGGAGGACGTAACGGCGGAATCAAAGGTCAATACCAATACGGAACATCAGCCGGTGGATTCGTTTCAGGTAACTACAACGGAATCGGTGTAAACGATACGGGATCAGCAGTCGCCAACTTCTTGCTAGGTTATCAGCCGGGCTTTCTCGGACGCGGAACTCCGGGCGGACCATATACCATACAAAGTTCTGAATTGGCATTTTTTGTTCAGGACGATTGGAAGGTAAATTCCGATTTAACACTTAATCTCGGACTTCGCTACGATATTTTTACGGCTCCGACTGAAAGATTTGATCGTCAATCGAATTTTGATTTGGCAAGCAGAAGAATCGTTGTTGCCGGTGAAGATGCGCCTAATGGACGCGATTTAGCCAAAAATGATTTGAATAATATCGGACCGCGCATCGGGTTTGCATACAGCGGACTCAAAGATGATAAAAGTCTTGTCGTGCGCGGCGGTTACGGATTGGTTTATACAACGGATGTCAGCGGTGTTCAGCCTTTGACCACAAATCCGGGAACGGGAGCAGCTAATTACTCTTGTAATCCGATCACTAATCCGGGAAGCTGTCCGGCAGGTTATCCGCTCGGAAGAAATCCTTTTGAACGCGGAATTCCTTTTGCTCCGGGTTCAGATATAATTGCTCCGCGTGGTTCAACGATAATTCCCGGTAACGGCAGTAATATAATTTACAATGATCCTGACAGAAAAGATGCGTATGTTCACCAATATAATCTGACACTTCAATATGAATTCGTCAAAAATTGGTTAGCAGAAGCCGCTTATGTCGGTTCGGTTTCGCGTAATTTACTTATAGTGCAGAATATCGGCAGCACCGGCGCACAATTTGGAAATAATCCGAATCAAGGCGGACCGGGAACCCGTGAAGTTAACTTTTCACCGGGAACGATAACAACTACCAGATATTTTGGAAAAGCCAATTACAACGCACTTCAAACTAAATTGGAGAGACGTTTTACAAATGGTTTGTCAATTTTATCGGCTTATACATGGTCGAAAGCCATTGACAATTCACCGGGCGGTTTTTGTTTCGGTGGTCAAGGACCGACGACCTGCGGTTTTGATAATCCGTTGAACCCGGGACTAGACAGAGGATTATCTGACCTCGATGTTCCGCACCGTTTCACTTTTGCAAGTGTTTACGATTTACCATTCGGTAAAGGCAGACAGTTTCTTGGAGATATTCCAACGGCACTTGATTTTGTAATTGGTGGTTGGCAGTTTAATAATATCATCACCTTACAAAGCGGACCTGCTTTTAATGTTACTTGGAACGGTGGTCGTGCAGATATAATAGGTGATCCGACTCCGACAGCGGCTCAAAGAGCGCAAGGAATTCTGTTGAACAGAGCAGCTTTCCGCGCTCCGAGAACACGGGTTTTTGCATCTGACACGAATTGTTTCAATACAGATGGAACACCTAATAATAACTGTCCGATGATCGGAACATTAGGGCGCAACACATTGCGCGGCGAGAGCCAGGAGTATTGGGATGCTTCATTATTCAAGAACTTCCCGATCAGAGCAATCAGCGAAGCGTTTAGTGTTCAGTTAAGAATTTCTGCTTTCAATCTTTTGAACAACGTAAATCGGGCTACTCCGAACGGTGATATAAACAGTCAAGATTTCGGCAAAGATTTTGCCGAACAAAGACGCAGACAGATGGAATTTGCTTTGAAGATTATCTTCTAAATAAATTCCCTCGTTAGTTGAAAACTGTAAGCGGCGTGTGATGAAAATTGCCCGCCGCTTGCTTTTTTCAATATTTTCCCAGACAACGAATTGGATGTTTTTTGATTCAAAAAACTGTCTAAAAATTCTTGGAAACTATTAAATTTATTGTATTTTCGTTATTCGGTGAAATATAAAACACATTCATTATTCAACACTTTTGCCGTCATTATTTTACTGGCGCAGATAAATTTGGTAACGCCTGTTTTTGCACAGGTTAATACAAATATTTCACAAAATAATCGAATAAAAAATGAATTAGATGAATTACGGCAAAAAGGTTTCGTTTTCCTGCAAAGCGGAAATTGGCAGGAAGCACATTCGATCTTTGAACAGGTTTTAGCAAAAGCACCGACTGATTATTTATCTTTTTATGGAAACGGCTTGGCATTATTTAATCTGCGCCGCGTAACCGAAGCGGATGAAAATATCCAAAAGGCGATTGATTTTCTGTCGAAAAATAAGTCGAACGATAAACTTCTGGCGGATTCTTTGGTTTTATCGGCGGTAATTTCAGCCACGCAAAACAAAAATGATGCGGCGATTGAAAAATTATTAAAAGCCGTAAAACTTGCGCCGAATAATTTTGATGCGAATCTTTCGCTCGGCAGAGCCTATTTCGGCAATAGCGATGTTGCAAATGCCGTTAAATATTTCCGGCAAGCGACAATAATTCAGCCGAATAATTTGCAACCAAGATTTTTCTTGGCGACCGCTTTGGAACGCGAAGGGAATTTGCCCGAAGCGTTAAAAGAATACCGCGCTGTTGTCAAAATTAATGAAGATTACGCGGAAGGTAATCTCGGACTCGGCGTTTTATTGATAAATACCGAAGGCGAAAAATCTGTTGAAGGCTTAAAGGCTTTACAAAAAGCAATTTCGCTAAACGGCAATTTGTATGAAGCGCGAATCACTCTCGGCAAAACTTTAATAAAATTGGATCGGGCGGAAGAAGCCGTCGAACATTTGAAAAAAGCGGCGGAACTCGCGCCGAAAAATCCCGAACCGCATTTTCAATTGGCGATTACATATCGCAAACTCGGCAAAAAAACCGAAGCCGCAAGCGAAGCACAAATTGTTAAAAAAATTCACGAAGCGCGGCGCGGCGTTTCGGAAAATCAGTAGAATTTAAGCGTATTGAAAAATGAAACTATCAACTTTAAACTATTCACTAGCCGACAGAAAACATTTCTGAAAAATAGTGAAAAGTGAAAAGTGAAAAGTTGACAGTCAGAATGCTTCTTAACTAAATTTATCTATACATTTGAGCAGTAAAAAAATGAAAATATCGAAAGCAGTAAATTACATTTTAGTTTTGTCATTAGCCTTGATAGCCGTTACAAATATTTCGGCTCAGGACAAAGCCGTCAAAAGCATCGGCGGTGAAGAACACGATTCGAATATTTACGGCGTAAAAATCGGAATGGATGTTCCGACCGCGTTGGAAGCCGTTTTCGTCAACGCCGAACGCAAACCCGGACAAGAAAAACCCGATGCTTTGAAAAAAGAAGGCAAAGATAATAAAGATGTTCGCGTTGTTTATAAAAATTTACCGAAAGGTGAACTGCAAATAGTTTTTGCTGAAGGAAAAGCAGTCAGCGAAATCATTTTGAATTATAAAAAAGAGCCGATTGTTGACGATTTGCGTCTGCCATTTTCAAACACAATCGGCGATTCGCCAAATTTTGCTTTGCCGAATTCTTCACAACCCGTTGTTACGGATTTGAGCGTTCCGCGTCCCGGCGTTTTGGATGGAAATGTAGATGTCGGAACTTACAGCGCAAACAAAATCGGCAATATTGACCGAAGCCGCACCGAATTGTTAGACGGCGAAAGATACGATGACCGTTATTCGATAGCTTTTGTGGATAGCCGCAAATTGCAAAGAGTCTGGTGGCGCGAAGAAAAAACTCAAAACGACTATAAAATAAGAGTTTCTTTCATCGGAAAAAAAACGACCGAAGCCGGAGGAAAATTTGTTCCTTCGATTGTCCAAAAATCAATAAGTATAAATCCCGAAGATAGAGATAAGTTTATGAAGGATTTATTGGAGAGGTAAAATTTATGAAAAACTTAAAAGTCTTGAATCTGATTGGGGTCTTGATCATTTCGGCGATTTTCGCGGTCAGCGTTTCGGCTCAGGCAAAAAATGATTCGGTCAAAAGCATCGGCGGCGAAGAACACGAATCGAACATTTACGGTGTAAAAATTGGAATGGACATTCCGACGGCGTTAGAGGCAGTTTTTAAAAATGCCAATCGCAAACCCGGACAGGAAAAACCCGATGCGATGAAAAAAGAAGGCAAAGACAACAAAGATGTTCGTGTGCTATATAAAGACCTGCCGAAGGGTGATCTGCAAATTGTATTTGATGAAGGAAAATATGTTCGTGAAATCGCTCTGACTTATGCGGAAAAAAAGAATATTGACGATTTACGGCTCGCCTCATCGAGCGACATCGGCGTGGCAACTTCCGGTCAGAGATATGATGATCGCTACACAATCGGGTTTGTTGATAATAAAAAACAAGAAAAACTCTGGTGGCGCGATGAAAAGATTGGCGACGATTATGAAATCAGATTTTCTTTTTTATCAGGCAATATTTTAAAAGACAGCACTCTTTGGTGGCAAACCGTTGTTCAAAAGGCAATCTCGATAAAACCCGGTGATGAAAAGAAGTTTTCAAAAGCAATGAGCAACAAAAAATAATTACTTCAAATGAAATTAGAGGAAAAAAATAAAATGCCAAGAAAAATCAAACTACAAAATTATTTCGGTTTGATTTTAGCTGGCATTTTGTTGTTTTCGCCGATTTATGCACAGACCAACAAAATCGTTCAAACTTCTGATCAAACAAATAAAATTCTGCAAAACGCTTCGGATTTTATTCAAGCCGGAAAATTATCGGAAGCCGAAACTATTTTGCGCGAATATTTAACGAAATCTCCCAAAGATAATCGGGCAAAAGTTTTACTCGCAGTTACGCTCGATCAGCAAAATCAGTTTGAAGAAGCCGAAAAAATCTATCGGCAGATTTTGCAGACAAATCCAAACGATCAATCGGCGCAGGCAAATCTCGGAATTCTGCTGGCAAAAACAAATCGCTTGCCGGAAGCAATCACAATGCTCGAAGGCGTTTTGAAAATAAATCCGAAACACAGCCAAGCGCAATATAATCTAGCCGCGCTTTATACGACTCGCAACGATTTTACAAAAGCAGTTCCGTTGTTGGAAAAAATCACCGGAATTTCAGCGGCAAATAAGATTCCGAAAAATCAGGATTTGACACTTTTGTTTTCATTAACGAAGGCTTACGCCGCAACCGGCAAAAAGAAAGAAGCCGTTGTAATTGCTGAAATTCTCGAAAAAAAACAGCCCGAAGATGCGCGACTTCTTTTTTCGCTCGGTTTGATTTTAGCCGAATCGGGAGTTTACGAAAAAGCAAAAAACCTGTTTGAAAAGGTTAATGTTCTCAGATCGAATAATTTTGATGTTTTGTATAATCTCGGAATTGCTTATTACAACCTCGAAGATTTGGACAAATCGCGGGCGGTTTTGCAACAAGCGGTTGATATAAATCCCGAAAAAGCCGAAGTTTTTTATCGTCTGGGTTTGATTGCCTCTGCTAAAAAAGAGACGGAAAACGCGCTCGGTTTGTGGCAAAAAGCACTCGAACTTCGTCCCGATTTCCCGGAAGCAAATTTTTTGATCGGCGAAAAATTAGCTGAAAACCGTTTATACACCGGTGCATTGGGTTTTTATAAAAAAGCGGCTGAACAAAAGTCTGAAAATCTGCTTTATCAAATCAGATATTGCGTAAATTTAATCAGGCTCAAAGAGTATCAGGAAGCTAGAATCGTGCTTGGCAAAATTCAAACTAAATATGCGGAAAACTTAAATGTCAATTATTTGAGAGGCTTTCTGTCGCGTGCCGAAGGTGTCTATGATGAAGCAACCGAAGCCTTTGAAAAGGTCTTGAAATTATCGCCCGATAATCCTGATGTTTTATCTAATCTTGGATTTTTGGCAATTCAGCGCGGTGATAAAATAAACGGCGAAAAATTGCTGAAACAAGCGATAAAACTGGATGATGAAAATTTTCCGGCATATTATGAATTAGGCAGATTATTAGTGCGTTCAAATAGAATTGATGAAGCCTTGCCGATTCTGCAGCGCGGGGCGGAAATCGGAAACAACGACCCGGGAATTTATTATCAATTGTTTTTGGCATTTTCGCGCTTGAAACAAAAAGATAAAGCCGACAAATCCTTTACTGAATTTAAGCGTCTGGAAAAAATGTTGGATAAAACTTCCGGTTCGGCTGAAAAACCGGATTCGACTTCGGATTATCCCGATTTGATCGAAGAAAAGAAACCGTAAATTTACAAATTAAAGTAATGCTAAAAATTCAAACTAATACTTTGTGCTTCGTGATTTTGGTTTTTTGTAGCTTAAACGTTTTTTCGCAAAATTTGCCAAAAGCAACAAAGGTCGAACCGCCAAATTGGTGGGCGAATCACACGATAAATCCCGTTCGTTTGCTTGTGCGTGGCGAAAATTTTCAGAAAGCAAAGATTGTTTCAAAAAGTTCTGTGTTAAAAGTTTCAAACATTAAAATAAACGGACGCGGCGATTATCTGTTTTTTGATGTGACAATTCCGCAAAATGCGAAGGTTGGAAAATACGAATTCGAAGTTTCAACGACGAATGGCAAAACCATTGTGCCGTTTGAAATTCTTGCACCCGTTAAAAAAGATAATCAAACAATTACGAACGACGACGTAATTTATTTAATAATGACCGACCGATTTGCGGACGGCGACGTTTCAAATAATAAAGACGTTGACCGCGCAAATCCGCGGGCATGGCACGGCGGCGATTTCAAGGGAATTACGAAGAATATTTCTTATTTGAAAGAACTCGGAATAACAGCGATTTGGCTTACACCTTGGTATGATAATTCCGATGAAATCACGACTTGCGACAAACCGTGGTGTCCGATGACGAGTTATCACGGTTACGGTGCGATTGATTATTACGGCGTTGAAAATCATTTCGGCACATTTCAAGATTTGCGCGAAATGATCGAAACAGCGCACAAAAACGGCATTAAAGTTATTCAGGATCAAGTTGCGAATCACGTCAGCTTCAAACACCCTTGGGTAAAAAATCCGCCGCTTGAAAATTGGATTCCGCCTTTTGCTCAGAATAATTTCAATAATTCAGTTTTGCTTTCGCCGAACGGTTCAAACGCCGAGCGCGATAATTTGTTAAAAGGCTGGTTCGATTTTTCGTTGCCGGATTTGAATCAGGAAGAACCGGAAGTTGTGCGTTACGAAATTCAAAACGCGCTGTGGTGGATTGCTGCAACCGGAATTGACGGTATTCGGCAAGACACGATTCAATATATGCCGAGAGAATTTATCCGCGATTGGTCGGCGGCGATTTTGAAAGAATATCCGAACTTTTATTTGGTTGGCGAAATTATGAAGGACGATTCCGCGCAGACTGCATTTTTTCAAGGCGGAAAAATCGGTTGGGACGGCATTGATACAAAACTTCCAAGCGTTTTCGACTTCAAATTATGGCAAACTTCGCAAGAAGTTTTTACGGGCAAAAAGCCGGCGAGTGCGTTGCGAGATGTTTTGAAATACGATGGTTTATACGGAAATGTTAATAATATAACGACGCTGACGAACAATCACGACACAGACCGTTTTATGAGTTTACCCGGTGCAACAAAAGAAGGCGCGAAACTTCACACGGCGTTTATTCTGGCAACTCGCGGAATTCCCCAATTATATTACGGCGAAGAAGTTTTAATGACCGGCGGACACGATCCCGACAATCGCAAAGATTTCACAAAATTCGATAAATCAAGCAGAAATCTTGATGAACAGGAAATGTTCGATTGGACGAGAGATTGGATAAAATACCGAAAACAGAATATTGCACTTAAAGAAGGATTTACAACGGATTTGCAATATGATGAAAACATATATGCTTTTTCGAGAAGTGAATATTTGCTGAAAACGCAAGGTATGGATTCGTGGCAATATATTATTGTTGTAATAAATAATTCCGAAAGTGAAAAAACTTTTACATACACCAAATTTCCAAGTTGGTTTGAAATTGACTCCTGCTTTACAAGATTAGGACAAGTACCAAGATTAAAAAAAGATGGTGTTTGTTATAATCAGCAAAATGCTTATGATTTTGTGTTGCCGCCAAAATCAATCAATGTT
Source organism: Pyrinomonadales bacterium (assembly GCA_038251885.1). Lineage (GTDB taxonomy): Bacteria > Acidobacteriota > Blastocatellia > Pyrinomonadales > Pyrinomonadaceae > JAHCHG01. The sequence continues at coordinate 22,555 of JBBSAX010000002.1, forward strand.
TATAAGGCATACAGAGGCACTGAGCTAAAATAAATTAATGAATAAAATATTTGAAATAGTCGAAGATGTGAGCCATTTGACTGCGCCGGAACAGCGCGAGATTTTAGCTAGACTTTGGACTGAGCAGACAAAAAATCATATTGGAGAAACTTGGAAAACTCTGAAATTCAGCGAAAATTTGCGGATTACGACTTACGAACCGGAACAGGAAAAATATCTCGAACAATTACGTGCAGAATTAGTAAACGGATGTTTAGCACGGCTTGAAAACGAATCGGACGGCACTTTTGAAATTTTTGGAAGCGACCGAACTTATTATGTTTCAATGACAATCAGCCGCGAATTTGTCGGATTGTTGGATTCTTGGTCGCCGGAAAATCCGCCGCGTGAAATAAATCTCGAAGGTGCAAATTAAATGGTGGCTCTGAGTGATGTCGAGGTCAGAAGATTACTTAAATTTCTAAAAAAGCAAAATAATGACACAGAAAAACTTGCGGAAATTGAAGATGAATTGAGAAGCGATTACGGGACGGAATATCTGCGCGAACCCGAAATTGTAAGTTTTTTTCAAAGTAATACATTAAATATTCGCAAAATGTGGGATTTGAAAATCATTTCTTACACTCAAATGCGAATGGTTCAGCGCGGAATCGGCGAAGATGAAATTATCGGACTTTTTAAGAAATTTTTAGATTATTGCGAGATTCGGGAAATTCTTGTAACTGTTGGTGATTATACAATTTTCGGCAAACTCGAAAATCGATAAAATCTTGTAACTTTAAGAATTGACGTTGACGAGATCGGCGAAAAATCAAACAAAGCGCACACCGTAACAGTTTTTATAGGTCAAGGCGACACGAGCGAAACTTTTGAAATAAATCTAATAAACTAAATTTTAAAACTATGAAATTTCCAAGAGCGAGCGGTATTTTATTTCATCCGACATCTTTGCCGAATAATTACGGCATCGGTGATTTGGGCAAATCGGCTTATGGTTTTGTAGATTTTTTGGCAAAATCGAAACAGACTTACTGGCAGATTTTGCCGCTCGGTCCGACGGGATTCGGTGATTCGCCGTATCAATGTTTTTCGGCGTTTGCGGGAAATACGAATTTGATTTCGCCGGAAGTTTTGGTTGAAGAAGAATTATTGACGCAGGAAGAGATTGATGAAAAGCCGGATTTCCCGGAAGAAAAAGTTGATTTCGGATCTGTGATTAATTGGAAAAACACTTTGCTCAAAAAAGCTTACGAGCGATTTCGTTTGACGACGAGCGTTAATTTGCGCGGTTCGTTTGAAACATTTACGCAAAATGTCGCGTGGTGGCTCGAAGATTACGCGCTTTTTCGGGCGATAAAGTCCACGCAGGATCAGAAAATGTGGCTCGAATGGGACGAACCTTTGCGACTTCGGCACGAAGACGCTTTGATGAAAGCGCACGAAGAATTGCAGGAAGAAGTTTTGGCGCAGAAGTTTTATCAATTTTTGTTCTTCAAACAATGGTCGCATCTGAAAAATTACGCGAACGGCAAAGGAATTAAAATTATCGGCGATGTTCCGATTTTTATTTCGTTCGATTCGGCGGACGTTTGGTGCAATCCGCAGGAATTTAAATTAAACGAAGACGGTTCGCCGAAAGTCGTCGCGGGAGTTCCGCCGGATTACTTTTCAAAAACCGGACAGCTTTGGGGAAATCCGATTTATAATTGGGACAAAATGCGTTCCGAAGGCTTCAAATGGTGGATCAAGCGTGTTCAGTTCACTTTGAAAACGGTTGATATTTTGCGGATTGACCATTTTCGCGGATTCGCCGCGAGTTGGGAAGTTCCGGGCGGCGACAAAACAGCGGAAAATGGGCGTTGGGTAAATGTTCCGGGCAAGGATTTGTTCAATACTCTGAAATTCGCGCTCGGCGAATTGCCGATTTTGGCGGAAGATTTAGGCGTGATTACGCCCGATGTCGAAGAATTACGCGACGGATTCGGCTTTCCCGGAATGCGGATTTTGCAATTTGCTTTTGGCGGCGACACGGAAAATCTCGATCTGCCGCATAATTATATCAAGCATTGCGTCGCATACACCGGAACGCACGACAATGATACGACCGTCGGTTGGTTCAACTCGCAAGTTGGTGCAGATTCGACACGCGATGAAGAAGAAATTTCTAAAGAACACGATTTTTGCTTGAATTATCTGAATTCCGACGGCGAAGAAATTCATTGGGATTTCGTTCGCGCAGTTTGGGCTACGGTTGCTCACACAACAATTGCGCCGATGCAGGATTTGCTCGGTTTGGGCAACGATGCGCGAATAAATCTGCCCGGTTCAACAAAGGGAAATTGGTTTTGGCGTTGTAAAGACGGCGATTTTTCGGATGAAATTGCGGAAAGGTTGAAAGATTTGACGGAAATTTACGGTAGAGATTAGATGAACGAAACATTTATTTCTCAGATCGGCTTTGTTTTGGCAATTTTTTTTGTTGCGGTCTTTTACATTCCTGTTGCATATATGCGGCGGCGAATGAAAAAAATGAGCGAAACAGATTTACTGAAAATTAATCGAAAAGAATGGATTAGACAAGTTAAATCAAATGCTTATACAAAATTGATCGGTCGCGGTTTTGTCGGTTTGCTGTTTGTTGGTTTTATTCTGTTCAATTACAAACTAATTATAGAAAACGGTATAGATTTTTCGACGGTTTTATTTTCTATCATAGGGATTTTATTTATTTGTTTCGCGTTTTTCGGCTACAAAAACGAATTCAGCAGGCTCAAAGAGATTGATTGTAATTTAACTGACTAAATTTATGTTCGATCATTATTTAAACAAGATTCCCGAATGGATAAAGATCGGAGCGATAATTGTTTCACTATTTGTCGTTCCGACGGTCTTGATTTATTTAACGGCGTATTACGAAGGCTTTGCATCAATTCTTTTTTTGATCGCCGGAATTGCCTTTTATAAAACGAGCCAGAAAAATCTCTTGTTTGAACATTACGGTTTTATTATCGGATTTATCTTTTTTTTCGCAATTTTGGGAATGGTTTTCGACGGTGCGGGGAATTTTGTGTACAACAAACCGATTGAAAATCTTTGTCCTGCGGAAAATGAATTGGTGCGTGATGTGAAATTCGTTGAAAATTACGACGGCGAAGACTCAATTCTGCATCAGTTTAGCTGTTTTTCAATGCCGGAAAATAAAATTATTTATCAAATTCCGCGCTGGAAAACTCTGGGTATAAGATTTTTGGAATATATACTAATCGGTATGATTTTTGTCGGATTTTATTGGATCATCCCGAAATTTATGAAAACAAAAAAGGGTTAAAATTAAATTAATTTATGAAGAATAAATTGTCGCAAGTGTTGTTTTTACTGTTTTTCGCCAATTGCTGTCTGCTTTCCGTTTTGGCACAAGCTCCGGTCGTTGAAAAGATTGATCCGCCGAATTGGTGGGCGAATATGACGATCAATCCGGTGCGCGTATTAGTTCGCGGGAAGAATCTGAATAATGCGACTGTTTCGACGCTGCCGAATAGCAATTTGAAAACATACAATTTTCGTTCAAGTGAAAACGGGCATTATTTGTTTTTTGATGTCGAAGTTTTGCCCGGTGCGACGGTTGGAAAATACGGTTTTCAAATTCAAACGAAAGCGGGAAATGTAACCGCGCCGTTTGAAATCAGCCCAAGACTTGATCGAACGGGACGTTTTCGCGGCTACACGCCCGATGATGTGATCTATTTTCTGCTGCCTGATCGTTTTGCCGACGGCGATAAAATGAACAACGATCCGGCGAAATCGAAAGGTTTGTATGACAGAAAACTCGGTCGGCATTACCACGGCGGCGATCTGCAAGGCGTGATTGATAATCTCGCCTACATCAAATCGCTCGGCGTAACGGCGATCTGGACAACGCCCGTTTATGACAACAACGACAAGCCCGATTACAAGGAAATGTATGAAGGTCTTCCGTTCACGACGGGTTATCACGGTTACGGCGCGACCGATATGTATGCCGTTGATGAACATTTGGGCGATATGGCGAAGCTCAAAGAACTGGTTGAAAAGGCGCAAAAAATGGGTTTTAAGATGATTCAAGATCAGGTCGTCAATCACACGGGACCGTATCACGTCTGGGCGGACGATCCGCCGACTCCGACATGGTGGAACGGAACAATTAAAAATCATCCGAATAACAACTGGCAAAAATGGACGGCGATGAATCCGCGTGCAACTTATCAAACGCAGAAACGCAACATTGACGGCTGGTTTGTTGATATTCTGCCGGATTTTAATCAGGACGATATAGAAGTTGAAAAATATCTGACGCAGAACACGATTTGGTGGATGGAAACCGTCGGTTTCGACGCGATCAGAATGGACACTCTGCCGCACGTTCCGCGAACATTTTGGGAAAAATGGATGACGGCGGTAAAAAGTGAATATCCGAACGTCAATGTTTTGGGCGAACTCTATGACAGCGATCCCGTTTTGCTCGCGTATTTTCAGGGCGGAAAGAGAGGACACGACGGTGTTGATACAAAACTCGACACGCTTTATGATTTCGGACTTTTTTATCCGATCCGCAACGCTTTCGCTCAAGGAAAACCGATCCGCGAAATCTCGCAGATGTTTGCCAAAGACTGGCTTTATCCGAATGCCGAAGTTTTGACGACATTTTTGGGAGTTCACGATATGCCGCGTTTTATGAACGAACCTGGCGCGACAATCGAAGGTTTGAAACTCGCGCAAACTTTGATTATGACTTCACGCGGAACGCCTTTGCTATATTACGGCGATGAAATTGCGATGACCGGCGGCGGTGATCCTGATAATCGAAAAGATTTTCCGGGCGGATTTGAAGGCGACAATCGCAATGCTTTTACTTTAAAAGGAAGAACTTCCTTGGAAAACGAAGTTTGGAATCATCTCGCGCTTCTCGGAAAAATTCGCGCTGAAAATGAGGCTTTAAGAAATGGTAAAAGTTATGATCTGCTTGATGAAGAACAGCAGATGGCTTATGTTCGCGTAACGGACAAACAAGGGGTTTTGATGGTTTTTAATAATAATCTGAATCCGGCAGAAGTTTCGTTCGATGTTTCGATGATTAAACAATTCGGTGCAAACGCCACTTTGAAGGACAACTTAGGAAAAATTTCCGATGTGAAAATTCAAAACGGCATCGTCAAATTTTCTGTTCCGGCGCGAACAGCAGGAATTTTTACAGTTAAATAAATCAATGAAAGCATTTTTACTCGTCGGAATTTTATTTTCCGCATTTTTAATAATTTTGGGCGTTACTTCAAGAAAAACGGCTGGAGATGTTTTGTCATCAGCTGTTTTGGTTGCTGGGGGATTCGTGTTTGTATTCGTCGCAGTTATTTGGGTACTTTCGTATATAAAGGAGAAAAGGGAAAAAGAAAATAAATTTTAATTTCTGATCCTGTAAAAAATCAATGCAAAAGAAACCGCAACTAAGTTTTTTGCAAATCTGGAATATGAGTTTCGGATTTTTGGGTATTCAATTCGGCTGGGGCTTGCAGTTGGCGAATATGTCGCCGATCTACAAATATCTCGGCGCAACGGAAAGTGAGCTTCCTTATTTATGGCTTGCCGGACCGATGACGGGTTTGCTTATTCAACCGATTGTCGGCGCGATGTCGGATCGAACGTGGACAAAACTCGGTCGCCGCCGCCCGTATTTTCTGGTCGGCGCGATTCTGGCAAGTATCGCGCTCGTCCTGATGCCGAACTCGTCCGTGCTCTGGATGGCGGCAGGTCTGTTGTGGATTCTCGACGCTTCGATCAATATCACGATGGAGCCGTTTCGCGCTTTTGTCGCCGATAATCTGCCCGAACAACAGCGCACGCTCGGTTTCGTGATGCAGTCGTTTTTTATCGGCATCGGTCAGACGCTGGCAAACGCTCTACCGTTTATTCTGACCGCGGTCGGCGTGGTCGGAATTATGAAAAGCGGCATTCCGTATTCGACTTTGATCGCTTTTTCGGTCGGCGGTGTCTTCTTTCTCGCGGCGGTTCTCTGGACGGTTTTCACGTCGCACGAATATCCGCCCGAAGATATGGAAGCCTTTAACGCGAAAAAGGCAGAAGGCAATGTCGTTTCATCAATTTTCAAGGAGATCGGCGAAGCGGTTAAAGATATGCCCGCGACGATGAAACAACTGGCGGTCGTCCAGTTTTTTACATGGTTCGCGCTGCCGTGTATGTGGCAGTTTTACGGCATTACGGTCGGCAAGATCGCCTTCGGCGCGGTTGACGAAGTTTCAACGCCCGCGCTTTTCCAGCAGGGAAATGAATGGGCGGGTTTGATGTTCGCCACTTACAACGTCGTCTGTTTTCTCATCGCGTTCGCCATTCCGTGGTTTGCTAATAATATCAGCCGCAAAGCGGTTCACGCGGTTTGCTTAACGCTTGGCGGATTGGGTTTGATTTCCACGATGTTTGCTCACAACCCGTATTTTCTGATGATCGGAATGGTCGGTGTCGGCATCGCGTGGGCTTCGATTCTGGCAATGCCGTATGTCATCCTCGCGGGCGCGATCAAGCCGGAAAGAATGGGCGTTTATATGGGCGTGTTCAATCTGTTCATAGTTATTCCGCAAATCGTGATGTCGTTTTTGATCCCGCAAATTTACAAGAGCGTTCTCGGCGGAAATTCATTAAACGTAGTCGTCCTCGGCGGAATTTCAATGCTGATCGCGGCTTTGACCGTCTTTTTCGTCAAAGACATCGGACAGCAAAACCTCGAAAGCGATAAAGAAATCGCCGTTCCCGGACAAACGATTGTCGGCGGTGTTGATATATAAATATGAATTCTATTCCGTTTAGCGACGGGCTTTGCCCGTAATGTTTATCAGTAAATGAGATGATTTTTCGATTTAACGATTACGGGCAAAGCCCGTCGCTAAACGATATTGTTTTAGAAATATGAAAATGAATAAATTCAAAACCGATGAATTTAACAATTTTCATTACATCACGACAGTAACTTATAAACGTCTGCCAATTTTTAGAAGTGAAAAAACGTGTGAAATTTTTATTGAAGTATTAAAAGAAATCCGCGCAATTCATCCGTTCAAATTAATCGGTTATGTGATTATGCCCGATCACATTCATCTGATATTGAATCCGTTGGAAGAAAAAATCAGCGTGATAATGCGAAAAATAAAAGGTAAATCGGCGCATTTAATTGTGAAGTGGCTTAAGAAAAACAATTTTACGGAGTCTTTGAACAAACTTTTGCTTTTAACAAAAAACGAACGGCAAAAATACGCCGTTTGGCAGAGAGATTTTTCGGCGATTGATCTTTGGAGTCCGAAGTTTTTGCGTCAAAAATTAGATTACATCCATTTAAATCCGCTTCGCGCTAAATTTTGCGATCATCCGGCAAAGTGGAAGTATTCGAGTTATCGCGCATACTTGCCGCATAAAGCGAATGAAGTTCCGATAGAAATTGATTGGCGTTCATATTGGGATGAAAAAGAAAAAGTAAAAGAAAATAATAAATAAAAAACTCAAAACCGTTTAGCGGCGGGCTTTGCCCGTAATCGTCATTTTCTAAAATTATCGAGTTTTTGATATTCAACATTACGGGCAAAGCCCGTCGCTAAACGAGAGTTTTATAGATTGGAGAAAGTTATGAGGTTAAAACCATTTGCGAAACAAATAATTATCACATTTTTTCTTTCCTCGCTTATCTTTGCCCAACAACCGGCACAAGATTTTTCAAAGGAAACGGCGCGTGTTTCGCCGGATTGGGTGAAAGATGCGGTGATCTATGAAATCTTTCCGCGTCAGTATTCACAAAAGGGCGATTTTAATGCGATTACGAATGATCTCGACCGGTTAAAAAACTTGGGCGTGACGGTTTTGTGGCTTATGCCGATTCATCCCGTAGGGAAATTGAAAGCGAAAGGCACAGTCGGTTCGCCATATGCGGTGCAGGATTTTTATGCGATCAATCCTGATTACGGAACGAAAGCCGATTTGCAGAAATTGATCGGCGAAGCTCACAAACGCGGTTTGAAAGTGATTATTGATATTGTCGCAAATCATACGAGTTGGGATTCGGTGATGATGAAAAATAAATCATTTTATACCCAAAATGAAAAAGGGGAAGTTATCGCGCCCGTGCCGGATTGGGCGGATGTTGCCGATTTAAATTATGAAAATCCCGAATTGCCGAAATATATGATCGAAATGCTCAAATCTTGGGTTCGTGATTACGATCTCGACGGTTTTCGGTGCGATGTTGCCGGATTTGTGCCGACCGATTTTTGGGAAGAAGCGCGGCGCGAGGTTGATAAAATTAAACCGAATACGATCTGGCTGGCGGAATGGCACGAGCCGGATTTGCTGGTCAATGCGTTTAATCTTGATTATTCGTGGTCAATGCACTCGGCTTTAGACGAAGTTTTGCACGGCAAAAAGCCTGCTAAACACATTCGTGAAACATGGGAAATTGAAAAAGCGAAGTTTCCGAAAAATTCTTTGCACATGAGATTTTCAGACAATCACGATGAAAAACGGGCGATTGCACGGTTCGGCGAAAAAGGCGCGTTAGCCGCGCAAGCACTCGTTTTTACGATTGACGGCGTGCCGCTCGTTTATAACGGAATGGAAGCGGGCGATACGACCGAATCGGGTTTTCCGGCGTTGTTTGAAAAAATGCCGATCTTCTGGGATATAAAAGTGCGCCGTCCCGAATTTCCGGCGTTTTACGACGCGATGACCAAACTCCGCGCAAACTCTGTCGCGTTGAGACGCGGCGAAACAGTTTGGGTAAAAAATTCTGACGATGACCGCGTTTTGACGTTTATGCGAAAAAGCGGAAATGAAGAAATTCTCGTAGCAATAAATATGACGAGCGCGCCGTTTTTCGGTTCGGTCGAAGCAAACGGAAACTTTGAAGAAATCACGCCGAATATGGAAAAATCTTCAAACGGGTTGCCGACGCTGAGTTTGGATTCGTTCGGTTTTAGAATATTTAGGAAGAAATAATTATTTGAGGTTACAAACTTATGCGGCTGAAAACCAATTTAACTTTGGTGGTTACGTTTCTTTTGTTTGTGTCCTGTAATCAAACGGCGACGCAGAGTGCGAACCAAACAAACGAAGCAAAACAATCTTCGAGTGGACAATCAAAAAAAACGCTCGAATTAGAGAATAAAATTTCTTTATCTGAAATAGAGGAAGATCAAAATTCGAAAATTGCCGCTAATGCTCAAACGAAAGAGCCGAAAACTGTTATGGATTTTTTCGCACTTTTGCCGGAAAAATATTTTACGCTTGAAGGCTGTTTTCGAGAAAATGATAAAGATTGCCGCAAAGCGCGGGCAGAATATTTAAAGAATTACAAAGAGATCGAAGAAACTAAAAACGGTTATTTCAAAGGCGGTTGCGATGGCGGACAAAGTTGTATCGAGATGGCACTTTTCAAACGACCCGATAATTCCTACGTTATTGCCGTAGCGACATTTAGCGAGGCATTTGAAGAAAATTATTTTCTCGACTACAAAAACGGCGTGTGGACGGATATTTCCGAAAAAATCGTTCCCGAATTCAGCAAAGACAAACGCTACGAATTACCGCGCTTCGGCACGAGTGTCAAGGTCTTTTCGACAAAACTCATTGAAAAAGACGGCGATTTCGAGATTAGAGAAAAAGTCAAAAACATCTATGATCTGGAATGGAAAGACGGGAAATTTACAAAAAAGCAATAAATCATTGTTATTTATGTTTTTGGGGTTAAACAAAATGTTTTCATATAAAAAATTATCTGTGTCCATCTGTGTTTATCTGTGGACAATTTTTCTTTGCTTTTCGATAAACGCGCAAACACTCGCGCCGGGTGCGCCGGGAAAAGATGCACAATGGGCGACTGCCGGAAAACAGGGCGTTGGAACTTCGGCAAATCTGGAAAGCAAGGTTTGGTTCACGCTCGCGCAGGGCGTGATGACGGAAGTTTATTATCCCGATGTCACGGTGGCGAATGTTCATCTTTTGCAGTTTGTCGTGGTTAATCCGAAAACGAAAAAGGTTGAAACTGAACAGGACGACGCGCTTCACGAAGTAAAAGTTTTGCGTCCCGATTCGCTGACTTTTCAGCAGATCAACACGGCAAAATCGGGCGAATGGAAAATTACGAAAACTTACATATCAAATCCTGACACTTCTGCTGTCGTAATGATTGATGTTCAGTTTGAATCAAAAATTAAAGATTTAAATTTGTATTATTATTATGATCCTTCAATAAGCAACAGCGGAATGGGCGATATTGCTTATTCGAGAAAAGATGATGCAATTTCGTATGATGGCAAAATCTATTCGTCTCTATTAATTTCAACCGGAACTGAAGAAAAAACTAATGGTTTTTATCAGGAAAGTGATGGAATTGAACAGCTTAAAAAAAATGGAAAAATAATCAATCAATACGAAGAAGCAAAGAACGGAAATGTCGTTCAAATGGCAAAAGTTAAAAATCCTAAAAGATTTACTGTAATTTTGAGTTTTGCTAACAACGTAGGTGGAGCATTTGTTTTAGCTGTATTGTCAAAACAAAAGGGTTTTGCAAAATCACTCGCCGAATATGAAAAAGGCTGGAGCGATTATGTTAAAACTTTGCCGAAAGTTGATGAAAAATATCAGGCGCAGTTCAATATGGCGGCGATGATTTTGAAGGCTCACGAGGATAAGACGAAGCGCGGCGCGAATATCGCCAGTTTGACGATTCCGTGGGGCGGCGATAAGAATGCGAACGAAAATACGGTCGGCGGTTATCATTTGGTTTGGTCGCGCGATTTGTATCAGGTGGCGACGGCGTTTATGGCTTTGGGCGACAAGGCGGCGGCGGTTCGTGCGCTCGATTTTTTGTTTGATGTTCAGCAGAAAGCGGACGGCAGTTTTCCGCAGAATTCGTATCTTGACGGCAAACCTTTTTGGGGTTCGCTGCAAATGGATGAAGTCGCATTTCCGTTGATTTTGGCTTATCAATTGGAACGTAACGACAAAGCGACTTGGGAAAATCACGTCAAACGCGCGGCGGATTTTATCGTCAAAAACGGTCCGACGACACCGCAGGAGCGTTGGGAAGAACGCAGCGGTTATTCACCCTCGACGATTGCGGCGGAAATCGCGGGACTCGTTTGCGCGGCGGAAATTGCCAAGAAAAACGGCGATGTTGAATCAGCAAATCTTTATCTGAAAACCGCCGACGAATGGCAGGCGAACATCGAAAAATGGACGGCGACGACCAACGGAAAATACGGCGACGGCAATTATTATTTGCGAATTACGCAGAAGGGAAATCCGAATGCGGGCGACAAAATTGATCTCGGCAACGGCGCGGGAATGTTCGACGAACGCGAAATCGTTGACGCGGGATTTTTGGAATTAGTGCGTTTGGGAATCAAATCGCCCGACGATTTTTTGATTCAAAAATCGGTAAAAGTAATTGACGAAGTGATTCGCGTCAAAACGCCGAACGGCGATGCTTTTTATCGCTACAACCACGACGGCTACGGCGAAATGGACGACGGACGACGTTGGAATTTCGACGGAAAATATACCGGAAAAGGCAGACTTTGGGCGTTGCTTTCCGGCGAACGCGGACAATATGAAATTGCATTAAACAGAAAATTGACACAAATTGCGATAATGCAAAGCGGACGAAGAGTTTCTGCAAAAACAGGAAAAGCTGTTGAAAACCCAAAATCTGAAATTATAAATCCTTCATTAAGATTGGATGCAATGGCGAAATTTGCCAACGAAGGTTTGATGATTCCCGAACAAATCTGGGATTCGCCGAACGTGCCGAAAAATGCCGACAAACAATTCGTTCCCGAACTCAAATTCGGCGAAGGCACAGGTTCGGCAACTCCGCTCGCGTGGTCAATGGCGCAATTTATTCGCCTCGCCGTCAATTTGCAGGCAGGCAGAAATCTCGACACGCCCGATGTTGTTTATACTCGGTATGTTTTGGGGAAAAAAGCGGAAAGTAATAATCAAACTTCGACGACAAAAACCGACGAATGTGAAAAAGCCCGGTCATTTCTAAATAACAATAGACTTCTGCTCACGACAGAGTCATTAAATGGGTCAAACTTTCCTACGTTGTGGGGAAAAAAGGGGACGAACGATTCTGTAATGCGGTTCGCTTATTATGAATCGGCTACTGAAGTAGAAATTGTTGGAGATTTTACGGGCTGGAAACAGTGCGGTCTGAAGTTGAAAAATCCATCAAGCAGAACAACAAATCATAAATACATCGGTTTAAAGTTTCCAAACACGGCAAGAGTCGAATACAAACTCATCGTTGACGGCAAATGGATAAACGATCCGTTGAATCAGAATAAAGTTGATAATGGTGTCGGCGGCGAAAATTCGTTTTTTACGATGCCTGATTACAAGCCGACGAAGTGGGCAAATAAAAGGAACTCAGATAATTACACAACTCCAATATTAGAGATTGAAAGTAAGAAATTTGGAAAGCGAAGTGTTCAGATTTTCATACCGACAGAATACTTCAAACGCGGCGTATTGCGAAAACTGCCCGTGCTTTATTTGCAGGACGGAAGCGAATACGAAAAACGCGCGGAAGCAATTATTATACTGGAAAATCTAATTGAAGATAAAATGGTCGAGCCGTTTATGATCGTTTTTATTAATCCGCAAGATCGTATGAAGGAATATTGGGCAAATGACGATTACGCTGATTACATCGCCAATGAAGTTGTTCCGACAGTAGAAAAGAAGTATTTTTCGACAATCAAAACCGGACGCGAAAACCGCGCTCTGCTCGGCGCGTCTTTGGGCGGAATTACGAGTTTTCACGCGGCAATAAATTATCCCGAAATATTCGGGCGCGTCGGCGGACAATCAAGTTCGTTTTGGGTTGATAATGAAAGAGTCGTAAAGGAATTGGAAACACTCGACGTAGCGAAAAATAAGTTCACATTCTACATTGACGACGGAACTCTGGAAGGCGTTGAAGATTCGCGCAAAGTCGTGAAACTGTTGAAAGATAAAGGTGTTGACGTAACTTACAACGAAGCCGAAGCCGGACATAATTGGACGGCGTGGCGCGACAGATTGGCGGATGCGTTTATTGCCATTTGGAAATAATCGGTGTAAAATTCTTTTCACGTTCTCAGGAGAAAATTAAATGTCGGAAGAAAAATTAGACAGAATTGACCAAAGACTTACCGAACTTGTCGGAATAACCGGAAATCTAGTCACAACCGTCAGAGAACTCGTCGGAAAAGTCGAAGATAATACCGAGAGAATAACATCGCTTGAAGATCAGCAAAGAGTTATGTCGAAAGAAATTTCTATGATGTCAAAACAGATTTCTGCCGTAACTGAACAACAGAAAACAACTTCCGCGCAACTTGCCGATGTCGTGCGCGTCGTGATTAAAACCGATCAGCGGGTTGAGGCGATGGATAGTCGAATGGAAGAAGGTTTTGAAGAACTTCACAATGAGTCGCGGATTGCCAACCGCAAAATTGATTGGGCGACAAACACTTCATTAGACGCGCAGAAGAGAGTCGAAGATTTGGAAAGCCGCGTTGCAAAAATTGAAGAAAAAATCTCGATATAAAATCAAAAAGAAAACTTGCCGCAAAAAAGCACAAAATTCGCAGAATATTTTAATATTACTTTTGTGAATTTTGTGCTTTTTTGCGGCTAAAATATTTTGATTTTTAGCTGTCTTTTTTGCCGATCATATCCAGACCGACAGCGGCGACCAAGATTGCGCCTTTGATTAATTCCTGCATAAAATCTCTGACATTTAGAAGCGACATTCCATTATCTAAACTCGACATAATCAACGCACCGAGACACGCGCCGAAAACAGTTCCGCGTCCGCCCATCAGACTCGTTCCGCCGATCACGCAGGCGGCGATTGCGTCTAATTCCTTCAAAGTTCCGGCATCGGGCGCGGCACTTCCGACTCGTGCGGTGAAAATTAAAGCCGCAATTCCGGTCAACGCGCCTAAGAACGCGAAAACTTTTAAGATAACGAGTTTATTATTTATTCCAGAAAGTCTGGCGGCATCGGCATTTCCTCCGATGGCATAAATGTAGCGTCCGAAAGTTGTCGAATTTGTGATGAACGCGCCTAAAAGTGCAACCGCAATCAGTATCAACACAGGAATCGGAATTCCGGCGTAAGAGTTCATCACGAAGATGAAGGCGATGACCGCGATGACTTGCGGAATCACTTTAAGCATTTCACTGCTGTAATTTGCTTTGCCCAAACCGTAGGTTTCTTGTGCTTTGGCGCGTGAAAATGCCAGCCAAATAATTGCGGCAATTGCCAACGCCGCCAAACCCCAACCGAGCATCGGTTCGATATATTGCTGACCGATTGCCTTGAATGCGGGATCGGCAATCGGAATAGTTTCGGATTGACTTATTCCTTTGATCGCGCCGCGCCACGCCAGTAAACCGCCGAGTGTGACGATAAAAGCCGGAATTTTTAAGTATGCCGTCAACGCGCCTTGGAAAACGCCGATCAAAACCCCAATGGCAATTGCGGCGAGAATTGCCGCCGGCAGTCCGTAACCCCAATTTGTCAAAACGATTGCCGCAACACCGCCAGCCAGACCGAGAACCGATCCGACCGATAAATCAATATTGCCGGAAATGATGACCATCAACATACCGACGGCTAAAATGCCCGTAACGGAAGTTTGCAGCGACAGGTTCGATAAATTTCGATAACTCAAGAATGTCGAATCGGTCGCCCAATGAAAATAAAGCCAGATCACGGTCAACGCGCCGATCATCGTGTAAGCGCGTAATGCCGAGGTTTGAAGTTTAAATCCTGATTCAGTTTTTGCTTCTTCTGTCATTTTTCCCTCTATATTAAATTAATAAATCTTTGAGCCTCGAGCGCAGGCATCTTGCCTGCAATGAGCGCAATAGCGCGAAAATTTTGATTAATTCCAAATTGTTTCTGATTGAGGATAGTTTGTTTGCTTCCGCAAACGTGCAGGCAAGATGCCTGCGCTCCCTACAAACTAATTCCCGGTTGCTGCTGCCATAACCTTTTCGGGCGTGGCTTCGGTTTTTGAAAATTCGCCGGTTAATTTACCTTCGTGCAAAACAATTACGCGGTCTGATAATCCCAAGACTTCGGGTAATTCCGATGAAACCATCACGATTGCTAAACCTTCTTTCGCCAGTTTGTTGATTTCGGAATAAATTTCTTGTTTAGCACCGACATCAATTCCGCGCGTCGGTTCGTCTAAAAATAAAACTTTCGGATTCGTCAAAAGCCATTTTCCCAAAACGACTTTTTGCTGATTTCCGCCCGATAGCGTTCCGGTAATCGTAATCGGTGAATTTGCTTTGACGTGCAAGGACTTCATCAAAGTTTGTGCCGCAACTGTTTCGCGGGAACGATTCGTCAGAAATGCGCCGCTGATCTTTTTCAAACCGGCAAGCGTCATATTATTTAAAATCGTTTGATCTAAAATTAAACCGAATCGTTTGCGGTCTTCAGTGACAAAACCGATTCCGTTCTTGATTGCATCAGCGGGTTTATTTATCGAAACTTCGCGCCCTTCGACAATAACTTCGCCCGAATGGTTTCCGTTCCACGCGCCGAAGATTGACATCAGAAGTTCGCTTCGCCCCGCGCCCATCAAGCCGGAGATGCCGAGAACTTCGCCTTTTCTGACGTGAAAAGAAACATTGTCAACGAGTTTTTTAGTCGAAACGTCGGGATCGTAAGCGGTAATGTTTTTGACTTCCAAAGCGATTTCGCCAAAATCGTGGGTTGTTTCAGGGAAAATATCGCCAACCTCGCGTCCGACCATCAAAGCGATTACTTTATTTTTATCGAGCGCAATCGTGCTTTCCGTGCCGACCGTTTTTCCGTCGCGCAAGACTGTGATGCGATCCGACATTGCAAAAACTTCGTCGAGTTTGTGCGAAATATAAATCATTCCCACACCGCGTTTTTTCAGATCGCGCAAAATGTCGAATAACGTTTCGACTTCGGACTCCGTTAAAGCCGCTGTCGGTTCATCAAGGACGAGGATTTTTGCGTCTTGCGAAAGTGCTTTGGCAATTTCGACTAATTGCTGTTGACCGATTCCGAGATTTCCGACCGGAGTTCGCGGATCTATCGGCAAATTCAAATCTTTCAGAAGTTTTGTTGCTTTATGATAAAGCTCCGACCAGTTGATAATGCCGAAACTCGAAGGCTCTTTGCCAAGAAAAATATTTTCACCGACGGTTAATTCTTTAACAAGTGAAAGTTCCTGAAAAATAATGGCAATTCCGGCATCTTCGGCTTCGCGGATCGTGCGAAACTGGTGTGTTTCGCCGTTTATCTTAATATCTCCGCCATATTCGCCGAATGGATAAACGCCGCTCAGGGTTTTCATTAAAGTAGATTTTCCCGCACCGTTTTCGCCGACAAGTGCGTGAAACTCGCCTTCAAAAAGATCGAATGTAACACCGTCCAGAGCTTTTACACCGGGAAATTCCTTAGTTATGGAAACCATCTCCAAGATCGGTTTTGATCTTTGCCCGTTGTCATTTGTCATTTGCATAAAGATTCGAATTTTTAGAATTTGTCCACATCGTTTTTTTCAGCCGCAAATACAGCCAACGAAGTGAAAACGGACATTTTCAAAAAAGTTTTGTTAATTTTCCAT
The DNA here is from genome assembly GCA_038251885.1 of Pyrinomonadales bacterium. GTDB lineage: Bacteria > Acidobacteriota > Blastocatellia > Pyrinomonadales > Pyrinomonadaceae > JAHCHG01. Next base: position 39,252 of record JBBSAX010000002.1, read on the forward strand.
TATCCGTTTTCCATTTTTCATTTTACTGTTTAGGTCTTTGATCTTCGGGGACATCTTTATAAACTTCATCGTAAGTCGCCCAACCGTCTTTGATTACCGTCGTCATTAAATTGTTCTTATCAACAACAATCGGCTCATACAAAACCGCCGAAACTTCCTTGGTCATCGAATCGGATTTGATCTTGTCTTTCGCATCAATCGCTTCGCCTTTTGCCAGTTTGATAGCCAATTCGACAGCACCGTAAGCAAGCGGCTGAATCGGTTTGTAAACTGTCATCGTTTGTGTTCCTTTCGCAATTCTTTGAAGCGCGGCAAGTTCGGCATCTTGTCCGGTAACGATTACTTTTCCGGTTAGACCTTGTGTCGCTAACGCTTGAATTGCGCCGCCGGCAGTTCCGTCATTCGATGCAACAACCGCAGCAATATCATTTTTGTTTTGAGTTAAAGCGTTTTCAACGATTTTCAAAGCCTCATCGGGTTTCCAGTCAGTTGCATGCTGTTCGGCAACGATTTTAATAGCACCGCTGTCAATTGCAGGTTTCAGAACTTCATTTTGCGAGCGTCGCATAATCATCGCATTGTTGTCGGTCGAAGCTCCATAAACCATTACAAAATTGCCTTTCGGCGCATTTTTTAAGGCATATTCCGCCTGCATTTTGCCGATCAGCGGAACTTGATGCGAAACATACAAATCAATGTTTTCAGAATTTATCAGACGATCATAAGAAATGACCGGCACATTTTGGTTTTTGGCTTTCTGCACCATCGAAGCGGCTTGCGTTGCATCGTGCGGCGCAATTACAAGAACATCAACGCCTTGTGTCAAAAGATTATCAACATCATTTGCCTGTTTATCGGATTTATTATCGGCGACAGTGATTAAACATTCGACCTGCAATTCCTTGCAATGCTGTTCAAAAAGATCGTGATCGCGTTTCCATCGTTCTTCTTTGAGCGTGTCCATCGCAAAACCGATTTTTATTTTTCGATTCGGATCTTTCGGTCCGGTAGTTGCCGGTCCTTGAGTATTCGGCGCACTGACGCAAGCCGACATAAAAATACTTGCTAAAACAAATAGTAATAGTAACTTAACTGTGTTTTTCATAAATTTTTAGATGTTTGAAATTTAGACTTCTGCCTTATTATGCAACAAAGTTTAATTTATGCCAATTTTAGAGAGCGCATTTCTCGGTTCGGCATTTTGCATAAACCAATACCAGACCTTTCCGCTGCGAAGATTTTCCGCACCTAACAGAGATATTCCCTGATCTATGCCGAGAACATCGCTGCCAACCCAGCCGTTGTGCGGATTGAAAACATCGGCAAAACCATATTTGCCATACACTTTATTGCCGTATTTTTCTTTCATTTCCTTCAAAGTCGGGATTGCAATATCAGGCGTGAACATCAGCGAACCGGCAACCGCGTAAGGAACGACCGAACCATCCGTTCCATCATAACGCGGCGGTGCGCCCCACGCCAGATAACCTGTTTGACTATCCGAAGCTGACATTCCCCACATCATCGGAGAATATTTCGGAAAATCTTTGCTCAAAACATTTGCAAAAAATTGTTGTTGTGCGCGGGTGGCTTTAACTGAATTTTGATAATAATCAACAAACGGCGGACGACGTTCGCGCATATTTCGAAAATCAATCCAGGCATGTGAGTATTGATGAATAAAAAGCGGCGAAATTGCGGCTAAATATCTATAACCTTCATATTCCTGCCAATTTCTTTCCCACGCATACCATGAATTCGGCGAGATCGGATGAGTTTTCGAGCCGATTCCTAAAATATAAAGAATCATTTGTTCGCTATAATCTCCCCAGTCGCTTTTCAAAAAACCTTCTTCCGGTTTCCATCCGTGAGATAAAAGATACTGGTTATCGTCTTGCATCCATTTATAATCAACTCTGTCTGAAATTCTATCGGCAAGCGCAACTATTTCTTTATCATCTGCAAAACATTGCTTGACAGACAAAACTCCGCCGAGAAGCAGAGCCGTGTCAATCGAAGAAATTTCAGAGTTCCAACGCCTTTCGCCGGTTTCAAAATCCAGCCAATGATAAAACCAGCCGTTTTTATGAAATGCTTTATTGGCAAAAAAATCGAGCGCGTTTCTAGTTCTTTTCTTAATTTCATCTTTCGGATACCAGTTTCGATCTGCGGCTATGCAGTTTCCCGTCAATGTAAAACCCGAAGCTGCCAAACTTGCAATATTATGACTGCGATGACCTACTGGTTTGCGCGTTCCGTCCGCTCCGGCGCGGTCAAGCGTTAAACCGTTTGCCGGATTCGTTTGTTCCCACAGATACCCGAAACTGCGTTTTGAAACATCTTCGAGAAAAGCATCATCTTCGGGAGAAATTCGTGCCACCGGATTCGGATCGGTCGGCGCGGGTTGGACCGTATATCTGAGGTCGGACGAAGCATTCGGATTTCTCGGATCAATAACTTCAAAAACGCTCTGCAAACCGTTATCCGAACTCGTTCCGACAAATACCTGAAATTCGCCGGGTTCGAGGACAGGTTTCAAATCTCTGCCCAAAAACTGCAAATCTTCCGGTTTGAGAGTGAATTCAACAGTTTGTTTTTGTCCGGCTTTTAATGTAATTCGTTTGAATCCGCGCAATTCTTTGACAGGACGCGTTACCGATGCGGCAACATCGTGAATATACAATTGAACGACTTCATCGCCCGTCATTTTTCCGCTGTTGGTAATATCAACCGTAACTTTTACATTTTCCGTCGGTTTGATTTTTAACTTATCGAGCCGCAAATTATTCAGTTCAAATTTTGTATAACTCAAACCGTAACCGAACGGATAAAGCGGCGTATTCGGAAGGTCCAGATATTTCGATGTATATTTTTCGGTTTCTTTGACGGGGCGACCGGTATTTTTGTGATTGTAATAAATCGGAATTTGCCCGACCGACCGCGGAAATGTAACGGGAAGTTTGCCGCCCGGATTTGAATCACCGAACAAAGTATCAACAATCGCCGGACCAGCCATTGTGCCGGCAAACCAGGTTTCCAGAATTGCCGGAGAATTTTCTGCCAACCAATTGATCGTCAGCGGTCTGCCGTTTATTAACACAACAGCATAAGGTTTTCCGGTCGCGTGAATTTTTTGAATTAATTCGGTCTGCATTCCCGGCAAACTGATTTCAGAGCGTGAAGCGGCTTCTGCCGACATTGCGCCCGCTTCGCCGACTACAAGAATTGTAAAATCGGAATCCTTCGCCGCATCAACAGCCGCTTTGAAACCTTCATCTGTGTTGCAATAAGCGTCGCAGCCTTTTTCATAGCTAACCTTCATTTTCGGAAACTTCGATTTTAATGCTTCGAGAACTGTGATCGGATCGGTCGGTTGTCCGTCGCCCGTCCAGTTTCCGTTCATCTCGCTTTTATTGTTTGCCAGATCGCCGATGACCGTAACTTCCTTGATCGTTTTACTTATCGGCAGAGTTTTATTTTCATTTTTTAATAAAACAAATGATTTCTCGGCGGAAAATTTTGCGTAATCACGGTTTGCTTGTTTGAAAACTTCCACGCTTTCCAGTTTTTCATCGGCAAACGGTTTATCAAAAAGTCCGAGACGGAATTTGATTCTTAAAACGTGTCTAACGGCATCATCAATTGTTGCCATCGTAACTTTTTTGTCTTTGATAAGTTGTTCGCCGTATTTATTATAAAGGCGCGAAACCATTTCCATATCGGTTCCGGCGTTGAGTCCATACATCGCCGCCGCAGGTTCGTCCTTTGCCAAACCGTGAAACATCAGTTCCATTACAGCGGTATAATCACTGACCACCAAACCGTCAAATTTCCATTCCTTACGCAATACGTCTTTTAGAATAAAAGGATTTCCCGTCGCCGGAACGCCGTCGAGATCGTTGAACGAAGTCATAAACGAGCCGACTCCGGCATCAATCGAAGCCTTGAACGGCGGAAAGTAGATTTCGCGTAGAGCGCGTTCGGATAAATTTGTCGTATTATAATCGCGTCCGCCTTCCGCCGCTCCGTAACCGACCCAATGCTTTGCAGTTGCGAGAATTTTATCATTCGCGCTGTAATCCATTCCTTGAAAACCCCGAACTCGCGCAAAAGCGATTTTTGAACCCAAATATGTATCTTCGCCCGCGCCTTCAATGATTCGCCCCCAACGCGGATCACGGGCGACATCAACCATCGGCGCAAACGTCCAATGAACTCCCGCCGCACGAGATTCCGCCGCCGCAATCGCCGCCGTTTTCTCGATTGAAGCCAAATCCCAACTTGCCGATTCGCCCAGAGGAACGGGAAAGATCGTCCGATAACCGTGAATTACATCAAAGCCAAGCAGAATCGGAATTTTCAAACGTGATTCAAGCGCGGCTCTCTGCAATTCATTCGTCATCTTCGCCCCGCGCACATTCAGCGTCGAACCCAAAAGTCCTTTCCGCGCCATTTCAAGATGTTCGGGACGAAAATTCCCGTTTGCTTCACCATCAAGTTGTTGAAGCTGTCCGAGCTTTTCTGCCAGAGTCATCTTTACTATCAAAGCGTTGATTTTCGTTTCTACATTAGTTTTATCAGGTCTTTTTTGAGCAAAAACCATCAGCGAAGAAAAAATCAGTAAAAAGAGTATAAATAAATTGAATTTTTGTTTTGTTATCATTTTTCCACCTTTGACGAAATAATCTGTAAATTCTTATACTTTCCGAAATGAAGTTTCAGCCAAAATTCTTAATGATCTTTTTTTTGCTTCTGACATTTTTATCTGCCGGGAAAGAATTCATAGTTTTCGGTCAGTCAATTTCCAGCAAATTAAAAAATCAAAATGAGATTATAATTTTGTTACAGCAAACAGCGACTTCGATTCAGAGCGGAAATTTTACTGAGGCAGAAAAAACGGTTCGCCGCGCCGTCGAAATCGCTCCGAATAATTCGGATGCACATAATCTTTTCGGAATCGTTCTCGACCAACTCGGAAACCAAACAGAAGCCGAAAAAGAATATCGAACCGCAGTTCGTTTGAATCCGAAAGCCGTTTCGCCACTTGCCAATCTCGGAGTTTTGCTGGCAAAAAACAAACGTCAGACCGAAGCAATTAAAACTTTTGAAGCGGTTTTACGACTCAATCCGAATCACCCGCAGACGATTATAAATCTCGGTTTACTCTATGTTTCTGCACAAAACTATCAAAAAGCCGCCCAACTTTTGAAAGTTGCTTCGGAAATTCAGCCTGATTCCGCTGACATAAAACTTAATTTGGGAATCTCACTTTATCAATTAAAACAATTTGAAGAAGCCGAAAAAAATCTGACAATCGCGATGCTGCTTGTGCCGAGAAACGCCGAACCTCTTTATTATTTAGGACTAATTGCCAACAATCGCGGAAACGATGAAGATGCCGGAGCATATTTTCAAAAAGCAATAGAACTAAATCCGAATTATACTTCAGCAAATTTTATGCTCGGCGAACTCCTTGCAAAATATAAACGCTTTGCGGAAGCCAAACCATTTTATGAAAAAGCGGTTCAGTTAGATGCAACGAAACCTGTTCATTTTATAAGACTCGGCGGAATGTATATTTATTTAAATGATTTTAACGGTGCTTTGCCGGTTTTCCAAAAAGCCGCCGAACTCTTTCCGAAAATTCCCGAAATTCAATATTTTCTCGCAATAACCTTGCGCGGGTTGGGAAATATGAGTGCGGCATTAGCTTCCGTGAAAAAAGCCGTTTTGTTAAAACCCGATTATGCCGATGCTTTTGCTCTCTACGGAACAATACTTATTGATAAAAATGAATTCGCCGAAGCCGAAAAACAACTGCGGCAGGCAATTTTGAAAAATAAACAACACTTAAATGCTCATAAAGATTTAGGTCGTCTGCTTGTCAAACAACAGAAATATGCCGAAGCCTTGCCCATATTAAAACTTGCTGTTAATTACGCTCCGAATGATCCCGATATTCATTATCAACTTTTTCTTGTCTATTCACGTCTTGGTCGCAAAGACGAAGCCGCCAAAGAACTTGAAATATTTAAAAGTTTGAATGAAACTTCATAAAAAAAGAGAAAAGTCAGTAGATGACTTTTCTCTTTTTTTACCTAATTAGAATGAAAAGCGAATTTGAAATTCACCGACTCTGCCGGAATAAGCTCCGACAGCCGTGCCGAACTCACGATTAGTAACTCTTGTCGGACCGGAATTGGAATTAAAATGAGCCAGATTTAACGTATTAAGAAGATTAAAAAAGTTAAATCGAAGATCAAGTCCGGCGGTTTCGTTCAAAAATCCTAATCCTCCAAAATTGATACGTTTGATAATTGACAAATCCAAAGCAAAGTATTTAGGACCTCGGAATGTGTTTCGCCCGACAGCCGGACGATTTGCAAATGGATTATTGGTGTTAAATTGATCACCGAAATAAGCACGTCCGCCGCCGGGGAAAATTCCGCCGGGTTGGAGGAAATTATCGTTCGTATTGGCAAGCGGCTGATTTCCATTGTAGGAAGTAGGTCGCGGATCGCAGAAGCCGCCGCTCATCATAGATGCTCCATTCAAACAGCCGAAAAGTTTCGGTGTCCACGGAAATCCGGTGTGATAAGTAGTAATGCTGGAAATCTGCCAACCGCCTAGGATGAATGCCGATGTCAAACCATTATCGTCAAACATCGCGCCCTTGCCGAAAGGAATATCCCAAATACCGGACATTGTAAAACTATGTCTGACATCGAAATCGGAAGGTCCTCGTTCTTCTTTTTGATCAACCGGGAAACTTTGATTCGTTAAGGAAGTAGGTGATTCGAATGATGCGGTATCAATGCTTTTTGCAAAGCGATAATTCATATCGAAAGAAAATTGTTTGAGAAATCTTCCCTGAAGCCGCGCAATCATTGAATTGAAGTTTGTATTGACATCAGGACTTGCAAAAAATGCTCTTGAAATATTCGGATTTCTCGTAGTTATTACATCAAGCGGCAAAATTCTGACAAATTTCCGACCCAAACTTCCTTGATAACCGAGCGTTGCAATAAGATTTTTCGGCAGTTCATACTGTCCTTCGAGCGAATATCTCATGACATACGCTGTCGGTAAATCTTGCGGCGCACCGTAAATTTCAACTGCTCCGTTTCTCGGCAAACCATTTGTCGGATTTGCTCCGCCGCCGATATTCGGATTTGTCGGATAACCTAAAATCGAGCCGTCGCCGCTCTGAACGTAGGCGATCTGTCCATCAACAAATGGTGTTCCGAAACCGTCGGTTGTTCCATTAGTTCCGCAGCAGATTCCATAATTCGCACCGTTTGGCGGATTGCGTCGGGCATTTGCCAGCAAAGCATTTGCCAAGCGGTCATAGCCTAATCCGAAGCCGCCGCGAAATACCAGTTTATTGGCAAAAGTTTCAGGATTCCACGCAAATCCGACCTGCGGACTGAAATTGTTTAAATCCTTTTCATAAAACTGTTTGTTGGTTGTAATCTTTGCGCCTGCCAATCCGCCATTTGAATCAAGTAGCAAATTGCCGAGAACACCGTTTGTCGAGGTTATCGGCGAATAATATGACCAACGCAAACCGAGATTTACCGTCAGATTCGGACGAAGTTTAAAGTCATCCTGAACAAAAAGACCGATTTCACTGGTTTTAAACTTCGTGTCATTAGGCGCGGGTTTTCCGTCTAAGGTAGTTGTAATTCCTTCGAAAATGGGCGTTCCGTTAGCGAAGTTCCAAAGATTTCTGAAGGAATAGATAGGTCGTGCCGCACCGACTTCTGAATTGCTATTTAGATCAATGCGATATTCAGCACCGAACTTCAAAACGTGATTGCCGATAACATTCGTCAAAGTATCGCGGAAGTCGAGTTGTCGTTCACTGATATTACCCGGAGTATTCTGCCCTTGCGGAAATCCGAATCTTATACGGTCGCCGTAAATTCCTTCGATTTCGACTCGCGGCAGTCCTAAATTAGCTTGCGGATTTGAATCAACTTCGTTAAAACCCCAACGTGTAATGTTAAAACGTGCTTCATTCAGCATTGTTGATGAAATATTTCGGGAATATATAAATCCCAGAGCGTATGTCAAACGCTCGGAGTTTATGTCGGCTTGCGGACGACTCTGTGCGGCACCGTTTGAAGTGAGGGCTTTATTCGGTACTAAATAAGAAGTAAAAGTCAGTTTATCCTTCTGAGTCGCCTGAAAATCAATGCGGGCATTGAATTGATTACCTCTGAACTCATTAAAATTTTCCAACTGCGCCCACTGAACATCAGCGATGCCGTCAAATACATAAGTCGGATTGTTAAATGTCTGAACGTATGTTCCATATGCGCCTGTAATCACTCCGAGGTCCATTCCATTTGCGAGAACCTGACAAGGTGCGTCAATTCCGGCACAAGTCGGTGTAAGAAGTTGGGAAATTCTCGGTGCAATGCCTGACGAAGATATAATAGCTGCCGAAACCGTTCCCGCACGCGATGTGAGGATTGATTGGCGAAAAGCAGAAGTTTCTACAAGAGATCTGTAGGTGTCGGTTGAATTTTCTCTCAAACCTTCATAAGTAAAGAAGAAAAACAGACGATCTTTTGCAATCGGACCACCAAAACTTCCGCCGTAAGAATTAAATTTTCTATTGACTTTCTGCGGTCCACCCGTATCAATAAGTCCGATAAATCTGGGAAATTTGTTAAAAGCATTCAAAGACGGATCATTAACTTTGTAAAACGCGCTTCCGTGCCATTGATTAGTCCCATTTTGCGAAACGACTTTGATTTGCGCTCCGCTGTTGCGACCATCTTCCGCCGAATACGTGCTGGAAGTTACTTGAACTTCTTTGACACTTTCCTGACTCGGCGTAACGACTGCACCGCCGCCCCAAGTTTGGCTATTAACGCTTGTACCATCAATCTGGTAATTGTTTGAAGAAACTCGCTGACCATTAGCTGAAATCGGTTGGACATTTTCAGTCGCAAAGATTGAATTATTTGATCCGCCGGGTCCACTCGTATTTGGCAATCCGACTGAATTTCCGCCTCCGCCTCTGGCACCCGCGCCGAAAACGCCCGGAGCGAGCCGCGCTAATTCGTATGGATCACGTCCGGCTTGAGGCAGTTTTAAAACTTCGGTAGTAGTTAGCGTTTTTCTGATATTGGCATCTTCTGTTTCCAGAACGGCGGCATTATCAGCTTCGACAGTTACAACTTCAGAAATGCCTCCAACTTCGAGTTGAACATCAACTCCGCGAATTGCTTCCGCATCAACTTTTATATTATCAATAACTTTTTTCTTAAAAGCAGCTTGCTCGGCGGTGATCGTATAATTTCCCGGAGCAAGTCCCGAAAAACGGTAAAATCCATCATCACTCGACGTGATTTGCTGGGTTTTACCTGTTTCATTATTGGTAAGAGTTACGGTAGCATTAGGAATTATTGAGCCGGCAGCATCTGTTACAGAGCCTTGAATGCCTGCCTTAAATTGGGCATTCGCAATTATGGAAAAACTTAATATAAGGATTCCACATAAAAAAAGGCGAGTTTGAACAGTAAATCTTTTCAGCATTGGAAGAACCTCCAGAGAAATTTTATTAGATTTTAAATTTTTGTTGTTATAACGAACTAAACTGAAAAGTTTTGATAAATCGTTTCAGTAAATCGTTTTAGTAATGTTAAGATTCTATTACAGATATTAAATTATAGTCAATGAAAGTATCCATTTTGATTTACTCATTAGCTATTATTTTCACTCATTAGAAAATTTTGTGGATTAAAGGATGTAATAACAATACTTTTGAAACTAAAAAGCGAATTATTATTAGAAATTAATGAAAATTTTATCAATTTCTCGGCATATTAAAATATTTGTCCTCTGTGAGTAGAATTAATTTTTAAAATAAAATTGTTTCCAAAGAGTAATGTATGCGAAAATCACGAAATGGCGGACTTTAAAAATCCAAATAATACTAAAAACGGTCTGAATCAAGTGACAAAGCGAAAGTCATTAACGCTAAAAGAACTTGCTTCAGAGTTAAAGTTATCGCCAACGACGGTTTCACTTGTTTTAAATTCTGCGCCGACAGCAAATTCAATTCCTAAGGAAACTCAAAATCGAATCTTCGACACGGCGCGAAGATTGAATTACCGACCGAATTATATTGCCCGTTCGCTTCGCGCTCAACGAACACATACGATCGGGGTTTTAATTCCCGAATTGAGCGGTGGTTATGCTTCGATGGTTTTGAGCGGTGTCGAAGAAAAACTGCTTGAGAAAGATTTCTATTATTTTATCGGTAGTCATCGGCATCAACCGGCATTTATCGAACGCTACACACGATTTTTTATGGAAAGATGTGTGGAAGGTATTCTTTCAATTGACACACCGGAAAAACATCAAACTTTCTTACCTATCGTTTCGATTTCAGGACACGACGATTCAAAAGGTGCAACAAACATCGTATTAAATCACAAAAGCGCAGCAATTATGGCAGTTGAACATTTGGTAAACTTCGGACATACGAAAATTGCGATAATAAAAGGACAGGAATTCAGTTCGGACACTGAAGTTCGTTGTCTTTCAATAATTGAAGCCGCCGCAAAATTTGAAATTCAAATAAAAAACAATTTAGTTTCACAGCTAATCGGCAATGATCCTTCACCACAGACAGGCTATCTTGCCGCTAAAAAACTTCTCGAATCAGGCGAAAAATTTACTGCGCTGGTTTCATTTAACGATATGTCCGCAATCGGCGCGATCCGCGCTTTAAAGGAAGCCGGTTTAGAAGTCCCGGAAGATGTTTCAATTATCGGTTTTGATGATATTTACGAAGCGAAATTTCACAATCCGTCTTTAACCACGATTCGTCAACCGCTGAAGGAAATGGGAAGTTTAGGAGTTCAACATCTTCTTGATAAAATTCATAACAATATTGATGAAAATATTTCCAGAACGGTTACGGTCGAACCCGAATTAATAGTCAGACAATCAACCGCAAAAGCAAAAAGTTAAATCATACAAAAATTTTAACTCGAATCGTTTACCTGAGAGGTGTTTATCATGAATCTTAAAAATACGAAAAAAATACTTTCCATCATAAAATTATATTTGTTGGTAATTTCAATTTTTTTGATAATCCCTTTTTCTATTTATGCCGAAACTAAAACTTTTGGGGATTTTACAAAAATAACCGAAACAAAACCAAACGGAATAATTTTGCAGACTTCGACGAATTCAAAAGTCGAAGTTTTGTTTTACGATTCACAAGTCATTCGGGTTCGTTATGCGTCGAAGGGAACTTTTGAACGCGATTTTTCCTACGCGATTGATTATTCCGTTCAGAGAAAATTTCCAACTGCAAAAGTTTCGCAAACCGATTCTCAAATTATTTTAACGATTGATTCAGGCGCAAAAGTCGTCATCGAAAAAACACCGATTTTAATTACCATTTACGATGCAAACGGCGAAATTATCGTGCAGGACGATAAAAAACATCCGGCGAAATTTGACGATCAAACGGGCGAGATTCAAACGACGAAACTCAGAAAAAGCGAAGTTGAAACATATTACGGTTTCGGCGAAAAAGCGTTTTCGGAAATGTCGCGCAACGGGAAATTTATGACGATGTGGAACACCGACACATTCGCTTATCCGATTGGAACTGATCCGATTTATCAATCAATCCCGTTTTTCTACGCGCTTTATAATGGAAAATCCTACGGGATATTTTTCAATAATACCTTTCGCTCGTTTTTCGATATGGGAAAATCTGCACCCGAAAGTTATACATTCGGCGCAAACGGCGGCGAACTCGATTATTTCGTATTTATCGGCGGAAAAGAGCGTTCGCCGAAAAATGTTTTGAAAGATTACAGCAATTTGACGGGGAAAACTCCTTTGCCGCCGCTTTGGGCTTTGGGAAATCAGCAATCGCGCTGGTCATATTTTCCCGAATCGCGCGTCCGAGAGATCGCGGCAGGTTTTAGAACTAACAAAATTCCGGCGGACGTAATTTATTTAGATGTTGATTATATGGACGGTTATCGCGTTTTTACGTGGGATAAAAAGCGTTTTCCCGATCCCGCGAAAATGATTTCCGATTTGAAAAATGACGGATTCAAAACGGTTTTGATTATTGATCCGGGAATCAAACAAGACGAAAATTATTCGACTTTTACGGACGGCTTGAAAAATAATATTTACGTTAAAAATCCTGACGGCACAACTTTAATAAGAAATGTTTGGGCGAAAGAATCAGCATTTCCTGATTTTACCGACCCGAAAGCGCGTGAATGGTTTGGCGCACAATACAAGAAAAATCTTGAAGAAGGCGTTGCCGGATTTTGGAACGATATGAACGAACCCGGCGTTTTTCTAACGGAAAAAACGGAAAAACCCGAAATTTATCATCATCCGGCAAAAACTTTTCCATACGACACGCCGCACGCGGGCGATGGTTTCCCCGATTTGCATCGGCGTTATCACAATGTTTACGGAATGCAGATGGCGCGTTCGACGTTTGAAGGGTTGCGAAAACTCGCGCCGGAAAAACGTCCGTTTGTGCTTACACGCGCCGGATTTGCGGGCGTTCAGAGATTTTCTGCGGTTTGGACGGGCGATAATTATTCGAGTTGGGATCATCTCGCTCTTTCGATTCCAATGTTGTTAAATTTGAGCGTTTCGGGCGTTCCGTTTGTCGGCGCAGACGCGGGCGGTTTTGCCGAAATGCCGAGCGGGGAACTTTACGCGCGTTGGCTGCAAGCCGCCGCGCTTACGCCGTTTTTTCGTTCGCATTCGGTCGGTTGGGTTGGCAATAAAGAACCTTGGGCGTTCGGCGAAAAATTTACCAACATCAATCGCGCAACGGTCGAAATTCGCTATCAATTTTTGCCTTATCTTTACACGCTTTTCCGCGAACACGAAAAAACGGGCGAACCTGTGATGCGTCCGCTTTGGTATGAATATCCGAACGACAAAGGAACATATTTAATTAACGATGAATTTCTGGTCGGCAAAGATATTTTAGTCGCGCCGGTCGTTCGTGAAGGAATGGAAACGCGCGGAATTTACTTACCAATCGGTGCAGAATGGATTGATTGGTGGACGGGCGAAAAACTTGAAAGCGGAAAAACTCATTATTTGAAAACCCCTTTAGATAAACTTCCGATTTTCGTCCGCGTCGGTGCGGTTATTCCGACACAGCCGACGATTCAACACACAGGCGAAATGGCGAAAGTCGGTTTAACTCTAAATGTCGTCAAAGGAATCGCCCCCAAAAAAGTTGAAGAAACTTCCATTTTCCAAGACGCTGGCGAAGGTTACGGTTATCGCCAAAACGATTTTCGGGAAATAAAAATCACTCACAAAAAAGGCGTTTTAAATTTAGATTATGTCGGAAATTTTAAAGGTCAAAAACTCGAAGCCATCGAAATCGTTGGAATTGACAAAATGCCTTCGGATATAAAAATTGACGGTGCTTCGACAAAACTTTTTAAATTTGACGAAGCGAGAAAACGTCTGCGAATTTCGTTAGGGATTTTAAAACCGAAGGAAATTTTGCTCATAAATTAAAAAAGAAAAAGCACACTGATTTTCGCGGGTGAAGCGGATTAGCACGGATTTTATTTAAAAATAAATCTGTGAGAATCCGCTTTGTCCGTGTCCTATTCGTCTTTAAAATTCTTTACGGCATCATTTTTGCACTACACGCCTTGATAAGCAGTTTTTCGTCAAAAAACTGCCACAAAATATTCTTAAATTTACAAATGACAAATTCACCGATAGAAAGATTCTTGGGAAAAGCCGGAACTTATTCGCATCTGACCGTGCCGATTGGAGCGGTCGTTATTTTGCTGGTTTTGCTGATTCCTTTGCCGTCGTTTTTGCTTGATGTTTTGATCAGTTTTAACTTGATGATCTCGGTCGTTGTGTTACTGGTTTCGATGTATATTATGGACCCGGTAAAATTCACTTCGTTCCCGAATTTACTGCTGATGACGACGCTTTTTCGACTTGCTTTGAACGTCGCCACATCGCGTTTGATCTTGACGGACGGCAACAGCGGCGAAGGCGCGGCGGGTTCGGTTATCAAAGCGTTCGGGGAATTTGTTATCGGCGGAAATTATGTCGTCGGAGTCGTGATTTTTCTGATTTTGCTGGCAATTCAATTTCTGGTCGTCAACCACGGCGCGGTGCGTTCTTCGGAAGTTACGGCGCGTTTTACTTTGGACGCGATGCCCGGAAAACAGATGGCGGTTGATGCCGATCTCGCCGCCGGATTGATTGATGAAAACGAAGCAAAACAAAGGCGTGAAGACATCAGCGGCGCGGCGGAGTTTCACGGCGCGATGGACGGTGCGATTCGTTTTACGCAACGCGATGCCGTCGCTTCGATAATAATCGTGACAATCAATGTCGGTGCGGGTTTTGCCATCGGTGTTCTGCAGCACGGAATGGATTTGGCGACGGCGATCAAAACCTATACGACCTTAACTGTCGGCGACGGCGTGGCGGCAGCAGTTCCGTCGCTATTTGTTTCGGTTGCGGCGGCGATTATTTGTACTCGTGCTGCTACTCAATCGAGTATGGGAAGCGATGTCAGCGTCCAGCTATTAAGCAATCCGCGACCACTTTTCATATCTGCCGGAGTCTTATTTTTTCTCGGTATTATGCCGGGAATGCCTCACTTAGCATTTTTATCGCTCGCCATTGGAACGGGCGGAGTTGCATTTCTTTCAAGTCAGCAAGCCAAAAATACGGCTGAAAATGAAGCAGATCAAAAACAAGCCGATAATGATGCGGAAGTTGCCAAACAACCCGAAAAAATCGAGAATTTATTAAAAGTTGACGCGCTTGCATTAGAAGTCGGTTACGGACTTGTCGGTTTGGTCAGCGGCGATGATTCATTCCTAAACCGCATTCGTGAAATCCGTCGTCAAGCGGCGATTGAACTCGGAATAATCGTTCCATCGGTTCACGTTACGGATAATCTACAACTCGCGCCGCGTGAATATGCGATTCTTTTGAAAGGCGAAAAAATCGCACAGGGCGAGATTCATCCCGACGGTTTTTTAGCGATTGATCCGGGCGCGGTGCGTGAGAAAATTCACGGCATCGAAACGACCGATCCGGCATTTGGAATGCCCGCAGTTTGGATCCGGCGCAACGAAGACCGGGACCGCGCAGTTTCAGCAGGTTATACGGTTGTTGATCCGACAACGGTTATTTGCACACACCTTTCCGAAATAATCAAAAACTTTGCCCAAGAACTTTTAGGCAGACAGGAAACGAAACAATTACTCGATGCTCTGGCAGAAACTCATCCGAAAACTGTTGAGGAAGCTACACCGAAAGTTTTGTCCTTGGGAGAAATTCAGCGTGTTTTGCAGAACTTGCTTCGTGAGCGAGTTCCGGTTCGCGATTTGGCGACAATTTTGGAAGCCGTAACAGATGTCGGAGTTGTGACGCGAGATGTCAACGCTTTGACAGAAGCGGCTCGCGGTTCTCTGGCAAGAACAATTTCTGCTTCGCTATCAAATGAAAGCGGCGAACTCTCGGTTTTAAGCCTCGATCCGCGACTCGAAACACAGATTGCCGAGCGATTGGGACTGCTCGGAAGCGCAAATAATCACGTTATCGAACCGGAATTCGGCAAACAATTATTAGAGAAAATCGAGACCGCAACACGCGCCGCAGTTATGTCGCAGCCCGTTGTTTTATGCTCTTCGATGGTTCGTCCGCACCTTCGTAAACTTACGGAACGGTTTTTGCCTGAACTGGTCGTAATCGCCCACGGCGAGGTTTCTTCAAATGTAAAACTCATTTCGATGGGAACAGTCGGTTGATTTTGGATTTTTTAGACTGGAGCGCAGGTTGCTAACCTGCATGCGTCCGTGAGGACGCAAAAAGCGTTTGCATAAAATCAAGTTTATTTTTATTCAAACATTTTTTCGCGCTTTCGCACTCATGCAGGTTGGCAACCTGCGCTCCAGTCAATACTTAAAAAAAATGATGAACGTGAAAAAATACAGAGCGGAAACGACACGGGAAGCTCTCGAAAAAATCAAAATGGATTTAGGCGAAGACGCTTTTGTTTTAGAAACAAAACAAGTTCGCGCCGGCGGTTTTATGGGTTATGGTGCGAAAACTCAGATCGAAATCAGCGCAACTCCTTCAATGGAATCTTTGGCGGCGAAGAAAAGAACATCAAAATTTAAAAACTCAAAAAAGAAAAGTATTATTGATTTTAACGAAGATGTTCCGGCATTTCCCGAAGTAATTGCTCAACCTAAGAAAATCGAGAAGGTTGAGATTATGAACGCGTTGCAATCGCGGGCGGCTGCGGTCAAAAAATTTGATAATGCGTTTCCGTATAATCCAAAAAAGATTTCGTTTTTAACTTTGGAAAAGGAAATTGAAACAGTTGAAATCAGTTCGGAATCACCGAAATTGGTTCATTCCAAAAAAGAAATTGTAAAACCCGAAATCAAAAAACAATCTGCGCCGAAAAAAGTTGTTCAGGAAACTACTCGGCAAAATACCATTCAGGAATCTGCGCCACCTGTTATTCAAAAAACTTCTTCGCCCGTGGTAACAAATCGTGAATTAGAATTGCTTCGCGCTGAACTCCGGGAGGTGAAATTTTCAATCAACGCCTTTGCCGCCAAGCAAAACATTCAACCTTCTCCAAAGAGTATAGAAATTGATACGTGCAGTTTATTTTTTGAACCGCCGTTTTCTGACGCATACAATGAATTAACTGCGATGGGAATTTCATCCGAAGTTGCTCATAAATTAGTTGCTAAAATCATTCCGCAATTTAAAAAGACTGCTCCGAAAGAAATTAAAACCGCCAGTTTGCGAAAGGCGATTTTGTCTTTGATCAAATTTGGTGAAGACCCGCTTAAAGAAGAATCTACAGTTTTAGCTTTCATCGGTGCAACCGGAGTCGGCAAAACTACGACGATTGCCAAACTTGCGGCAAGAATTGCTCTCGAAGAACGCCGCCGCGTCGAACTCGTAACTTTGGATACTTATCGCATCGCCGCTGTCGAACAATTAAAAACCTACGCCGAAATTATCGGTGTCGGTTGCCACGTTGTCCGCTCGGTTTTGGAATTGGATGTTCTGGTTCGCCGTTTTCCGGCAGATGCGACTGTTTTAATTGATACGACCGGCAAAAATCCGCACGATTTAACCGATCAACAAGAACTTTCAGATTATCTCAAACGCCACACGGAAATCAGAAAATGTCTGGCTGTTCAAGCGACGACACATCCTCTGGACGCAATTGAAGCAGTCAAAAAATTTGAAACGTATGGGGCGGATTGTCTGACAATTACAAAATTTGACGAAACGACTCGACCCGGCGCGATGCTCGAATTGCTTGCCGAAAGCAGTTTGCCGCTTGTCTATCTGTGTGCCGGACAAAGAGTGCCGGAAGACTTGAAGGTTGCCACGCAGGAAATTTTTGCAGCGCGAATCTTTGGCGATCAAATATAAAAATTCTAAAAAACAACAATCTCAAATAAAGGATAAATCAAAAATAAAATGGAAGATCAGGCATCAACTTTAAGACTTATTGCTTCAAATGCACCCGCGATTTCAGTCGGAATGCCGCTTAATAATTCACTTTCAGGCGAAAGAAAGATCCGCACGACACAAATGCGTTGCCTCGCGGTTACGGGCGGCAAAGGCGGAGTCGGGAAATCTAATCTTTCGGTAAATCTTGCGCTCGAACTCGGTTTGTTGGGAAAACAAGTCGGTTTGCTCGATGCGGATTTCGGTCTGGCAAACGCTGATCTGCTGTGCGGCGTTACTCCGCAGTTTCATCTCGGACACGTCGTTGCCGGAGCGAAAACGCTCGAAGAAATCTCGATTGAATTAGCCGAAAATGTTTTGCTGATTCCGGGCGGCAGCGGCATCGAAGAATTAGCTAATTTTTCCTTTATTTCACGTCCGCATATTTATTCGCAGTTGATGGAAATCGAAGAAAAACTCGATTTTATGCTGATTGATACAGCGGCGGGAATTGCCGAAAATGTTATCGGCGTGTTGATCTCGGCAACGGAAGTTATTGTCGTCGTAACGCCCGATCCGACCTCGATTGTTGATGCTTACGCGACGATCAAAGTCATTTTACGGCATTCTCCCACAAAACCCATTTCGGTTGTTGTCAACAACGTCGTCGGAATCGGCGATGCGGAGCACGTTTTCGGGCAGATCAGTTCGGCGGCGAAAACATTTTTGAAACACAAAGTCGAATTTCTCGGAATGATTCCGTACGATCCGCTTGTTTCGGAGGCGATTCGTGAAATGACTCCGATCGTTCAATACAAACCCGAATCACCGGCAAGCCGCGCGATTCGTTTGATCGCTAAACAGATTCAAAAATCGAATCAAAATCCATCCGGTGAACCCGGCAAACTTCAATCATTCTGGAATCTTTTAGCTAAAAACTAATTATCAACGGAAAACGGAAAATGGAAAACGGATAATGAGGAACATTTCCAGAATCTGCCACTTTCTGTAACTCTAAAAACTTTCTGATAACTTTTTACCCGAAAATGTATCAATATCAAGCCCCGACAACTTATCAAAAAAACAAAGCGTTTCAGTCCGTTTATTCGGCTAATGAACGCGAAAACTTGATAACGTCGCATCTTTCGAAAGTGAAATATATCGCCGATAGAATGGCGGCAAAACTTCCGCCGTCGGTCGAATGGGACGATCTTTACGGCGCGGGTGTGATCGGTTTGATTGATGCTGTCGAAAGATTCGACGCTTCGCGCGGAATTGCTTTTACGACTTTTGCGGAAATGCGCGTGCGCGGTGCAATTTTGGATAATCTGCGTTCACTTGATTGGGCTTCACGAAATACGCGCAAGCGTTCGCGCGAAATTCAAGCCGCATATTCAAAGATCGAACAGGAAAAAGGCGCAACCGCAACCGAAGAAGAAGTTGCCGCGCATTTAAAGATTTCACTCACCGAATTGCGTGAGAATTTACAGGATTTACGCGGACTTTCGATTTTGGATTTAGACGAAAAAGATGAAGAAACAGGTTTAAGCGCGATTGATACGATCAGCGATTCGGCGGCAAATGCACTCGAAGAACTGGAAAATAATCAAACCAGAAAAAATCTCGCTAAATCCATAGATAAATTGCCCGAACGCGAACGGCAAGTCATCGCGCTTTATTATCTCGAAGAACTCAATATGAAGGAAATCGGCGAAGTTTTGGGCGTTTCCGAATCGCGTGTTTCACAACTCCGAACGCAGGCAATCGTGCGTTTAAGGGCAAATCTGCCGAAATAATTATGTTAATTTTTATCGAAAAATTAAAGACCGGAGCGCAAGCGGCTCGCTTGCATCGTCGCGCAAGCGGCGAAGTGGCGTTTGAAATGAAATCAAGTTTATTCTATGCAAACTCTTTTTCGCGCTATCGCGCTCATGCAGGCTGGCAGCCTGCGCTCCCGGTAAATCAATAAAAAATGAACTCGAAAGAACTTTTATCAGAAGAAGAAATGTCGGCTCTGATGCCGGACGCGCCGAAAACGGACGCGATGGGCGAGCGCGAAAAACGCAAGCGCATCGTTCCCTATAATTTTCGCCGTCCTGATCGCCTCTCAAAAGAACAGGTTCGTTCGCTTTATCTGCTTCACGATCTTTTCGCGCACAGCCTTTCGACGAGTTTACCGCTTTTTTTGCGAACAATTTCTGAAGTTAATCTTATTTCGGTCGAACAACAGGCATACAGCGAATATTTGCGCGGTCTGCCCGATCCGACAACAGTTTTTACAATTTCGGCAAGTTCATTAAAAGGCGTTTACGCGGTCGAAATTAATTCTTCAATCGCTTTTCCGATTATTGACCGGCTCTTAGGCGGAAATGGGGAAGGTTTGACCGAAAAACGAGCGGCGACTGATCTGGAATTAAAGATTTTGGAGGGTTTTATCGCAGTAATAAATGAAAATTACCGCGACGCTTGGAAACCGATTTCTGCGTTTGAAACGGATATTGTCGGGCGTGAAACTCGTCCGCAAATGCTTCAAATCATTGCGCCGAATGAAGTTGTTGCGACAATCGCCTATCAAGTGCAGATCGGTGATGCGATTGGCTCGATGAGCCTTTGTCTGCCGGTTGTTCTGCTCGAAAGTGTGATCGAAAAATTTAGTCAATCATCATATTCAACCGCCAAATCAACTGAACCGGAAGCGACTCGCGCTTTGCTCGAAACGCTTTCAAACGTGAAATTTCCGGTCGAAACCAATCTCGAAAAAGTTGCGGCGGCAGTTTCTGATCTGATGAATTTATCGGTGGGCGATGTTTTGAGAACGAATCATCGGATCGAAAAACCTTTGAAAGTTTCAGTCGGTGGTTCGGAAAAATTCGCCGGAAGAATCGCCGCCCTCGAAGGCAGAATGGTTGTTCAATTAACGGAAAAACAGGAAAAAAGTTTGGCTCAAAAAATTGCTTAAAAGAGGTTTTATATAAAAATGGAAGAAAAAGAACCGAATAACTCAGAGATGGAAACTGAAGGAATTGTTAATCCAAATTCTCAAAACGCGGAAAATAAACCGAGGTTAAATGAATCGCAAATGCCGAATACCATCACCGCTTCTGAAAAGACAGAATCAAATGATTCTCAAGAACAGGCGAAAAAGAATGATTCGCTCAAAAATATCGAACGCCTTCTCGATGTTGAAATGAACGTCACGGTTCGTTTCGGTAAGACCGAAATTCCGCTTCGGGAAGCGGTTAATTTCGGGATCGGTTCGATGATCGAACTGAATCGTCCGGTTGACGAGCCGGTGGATCTGCTGGTTAATAACTTTCCTTTTGCACGGGGCGAAGTCGTTGTTATTGACGGTTATTACGGCGTGAGAGTTACGGAAATCGGCACGCCGGAAGAACGCTCGAATGCGCTTTTGAAAAATGCGTGATAGTTGAAATCGGCGGAACGCGAACTTTAGTTCGCCAATGTAATTAGAGCAAGAAGTTCCGATTTCTTTTTGAAAAAATTAAAGATTATGACTGGCAAACTAAAGTTCGCGTTCCAGTTAAAAACGAGGTCAAAAATTATGTATTTACAATTTGGAATTTTAGCCATAGCAATTGTTTTCGGATGTTTAGGATTATTTTTTTCTTTAGTTTGTTTTTCTAACAATCGAAAAAACGGCAAATTGATTGAAGCCTTAATAGATCACATTGAAGACATTGAAACCGAATTAGCTGAAAATAAAGATTTATTTGAAGAGATGAATGATCGTGCGACGGACAATGCCCGACGAGTCGCTTGGCTTGAAGCGCGAGTCCGAAAGCCGGAAAAAGTAAATAAAGATATTTTGAGTCAGAAAGCATTAAATACGAATACGGCAAAGCCGCTGAGTATGACCGAACGCCGTCATCGTGTGTTGACACTTTGTTCACGGGGACAAGATGCTGAAACAATTGCGTCAAATCTCGGAATGTTCAAGGGTGAAGTCGAATTAATTATCAATCTCGGTCGCGGGACAGCAAATTACGCATAAAAATTATGAACTACGGACTATACACATCATTTCTCGGAATGCGCTCGCGGCAGAGAACGCTTGAAACACAGGCAAATAATATTGCCAACGCGATGACGACAGGCTACAAAGCCGAACGTCTGCTTTACAGAACGATTGAAGCCGAGAAAAAAGGTGAATCGAGTTTGCAAAACCTCGTCGCGGGCGTTGTAACTTCAGGCGGAACTGATTTTACCGCCGGAAATATCAGCCAAACCGGACGCGATTTAGACGTAGCGATTGAAGGCGACGCGTTTTTACAAATTCAAACTCCGCGCGGCGTGCGTTACACGCGAGCAGGGAATTTATCGCTCGATGCAAACGGACAGCTTGTAACCAAAAACGGCGATCTGGTCGTCGGTCAAAAAGGCGCAATTACAGTTCCGGCGGGCGGTGAACTTTCTATCGGTTCAGACGGAAGTTTAGCAGTCAAAGGTCAGAAATTCGACCAGTTAAAACTTGTGAGATTTGAAAATCCAACCGCCGCGCTTCAAAAAGAAGGCGATTCGCTTTTTATGGAAACGGGAAATGAAAAACCTTTACAAGCGACAAATTCGCAAATAATTCAAGGTTCACTCGAAGGTTCAAACATCAATTCGATTCAGGAAATGGTTTCGATGATCAACAATAATCGCGAATTTGAATCCATTCAAAAATCGGTCACGCTTTTAATGAACGATCTTGGAAAAAAAATCGCGGGAGAAATTGGAAAAATCTAAATAACGGTGAATTGTGAATGGTGAATGGTTAATTAAAAGCCAAAGACCAACAAAGGACAAAAATATTATGCCAAACAGAGCTTTATTAACGGCTGCGACGGGAATGCAGGTTCAGCAGCAAAATGTGGACAACATCGCCAACAATCTGGCGAACGCTTCGACCAATGGATTTAAGCGGACGCGCATCGAATTTCAAGATTTGATGTATCAAAATATGCGTTCGGCGGGCGGCGCAGCAAATGCTTCGGCAAATTTGCCGGTCGGTCTGCAAATCGGTATGGGAGCGCGTTCAATCGCCAGCGAAAGACTTTTTATTCAGGGTGAATACAAACAAACCGAAAATCCGCTCGATATGGTCATCGAAGGCAGCGGATTTTTTCAAGTTCGCCAATCAAACGGCGATCTTGCATATACGCGCAACGGCTCATTTCATTTGAATAATCAAGGACAAATCGTTACGGCAACAGGTGAATTTCTCGAACCTTCGATCACAGTTCCGACGGAAGCATCTTCGTTCACGGTCGGCAATGACGGAACAGTTTCGGTAACGATTCCGGGACAGGCAAACGCGCAAAATATCGGGCAAATTCAACTTGCGATCTTCGCAAATCCTGCCGGACTCGAAGCCTTGGGGCGCAATCTTTTCAGAGAAACGGGCGCGTCGGGACAAGCAACCGTCGGTTCGCCGGATTCAAACGGCATCGGTCGCTTAAGTCAGGGAATGGTCGAAGGTTCAAACGTCAATGTCGTCGAAGAACTGGTCAATATGATCTCGGCGCAGAGAATGTATGAAACGAATTCCAAAGTGATTTCGACCGCCGACCGTATGCTCGGAACGATTAATCAAGCGGTAAGTTAAGATAAATTTCGTCCACAGATAAACACAGATGAACACAGATAAAAAGATGACTTTTACAAATTTGCTTGCAGTCTTTTTACAACAAATTCCAAAAAAATCAAACCAACCAAAATCTTTAATAAATTTGTGTTCATCCGTGTTTATCTGTGGTTTATTATTTCTTTTTTTTTCCGCAGTTTCGGCACAAACGAAAATAAATGTTTCAGCCGAATCAAAAGTTGAAAACGAAACTATATCTCTCGGCGATATTGCGGAAATTTCAGGTGAAAAATCTGAAAGTCTGCGGAAAATTTCTCTGGGATACGCGCCGAATATCGGAATGACGCGGGAAATTCCCAAAGAACGAATCGCTTTATCAATCGCTGCTGCGGGTTTTTCTGCAAAAGAATTTTCGTTAAATTCGCCGCCGATTATACGAATCAGGCGTATTGGGCAGGAAGTTGAACAAGCGCAAATTCGTGAAACCATCGAAAAAACTGTTTTTAATCAATTTGTCGAAAGCGGAATTGAAATCAGAATTGTTCGGCTTAATCTGCCTGAAAAATTTGATGTTCCGGTCGGAAATGTCGAATTTAGAACGAATATTTCAAGCATTGCAAATCCGTTCTCGTTGTTTGCTCTTCCGGTCGAACTTCGCGTGAATGATAAAGTTTTTCGACGCTTTACTGTTAATGTCGAACTCGAAGCCTTCGCTAAAATTCTTGTTGCTAACAAAGATTTAGCGGTAAATACAAAACTTTCAGGCGCAGATGTGCGGCTTGAAAAGCGACGTTTAGAAAAATCCCCGACGAACTATCTGCGCGATGCGGAAAAATTGCGCGGCATTTATTTGATAAAAAATCTTCCAAACGGCGCGGAAATTACAACCGATTCATTTGCCGCATCGGTCGTAATTAAGTCCGGCGATCTCGTTAGAATTGTCGGACAATCGGGAAAAATGCAGATCATCGTCAATGGCGAAGCCCGAACTTCAGGAAAGATCGGTGATCGAATTACGGTTAAAAATTCGCAGTCAAATGCACTTATTCAAGCGACCGTCATTGATGAAGGATTGGTGAAAGTGTTCTTTTGAAGAATAATCTTTCAAAAATATAAAAATAATATCCGCAGCGTTTAGCGACGGGCTTTGCCCGTAAAGTTTGTAATCAAATAATACTGTTTTAAGTAACAGAGATGTCGGGCAAAGCCCGTCGCTAAACGGTTAAATAAATTTATGAAACTCAGACTATTTACAATTTTGCTTATAACAATTTCACTTTTGTTAAGCGTTTCGGCGCAGGATAAAAATGAAAAAAAGAAAAAAGATAAGAGCAAACCGGAATTAACGGTTGTGAAGATCGAAGAACCGCAACCGATAATTGAAATTCCCGCGCCTCAAAAACCGGCGAATGGTTCACTTTTTACAGATACCGCAACAAACGGAAACTTGCTGGCGGATTTCAAAGCGCGTCGCATCGGCGATCTGGTTTTCGTAGATATTGTCGAAAGCAGCGAAGCGACCGTTGAATCAAGCGCAAAGCGCAATCGTGATTCGGGTGCAGTCGGCGGAATTGGAACGCTTGCCGGAGCTTTGCCGGTTCCCGGCGCGGCGGTTGCGGGAACAATTGTCGGTGCGCTCGGCGTTAGGAAATATGACGGAAAAGGGTCAACTCAGCGCAACAGCGATGTTCGTGCGCGAATTACTGCTCGCGTTGTTGAAGTTTTGCCGAACGGCGATCTGCGAATCGAAGCCTTAAAGCTCGTGCGGATAAATAAGGAAACCGAGCAAGTCGCGGTTACGGGCATTGTTCGTCCGAGCGATTTGAATTCAGACAATGCTGTTCAGACGATTTCCATTGGCGATCTGCGTGTCGAATTTAATGGCAAGGGAGTTGCAAGTAAAGATAATGCACCGGGTTGGTTATTCCGGTTGTTTGATAAGATTACTCCTTTTTAAGATTTTCAAAAATTGCTTTTATCGGTTTTTGAAAATCTTCACAATACTGATAAATGCTGCTTAATTCACAAAAAAACAAAAACAAAGGCGAAATCTTTTTCAAGGTTTTGCCTTTGTTTTTGCTCCTTATAATTATCTCGCCGATTTCGATTTACTGTCAACAAACCGACGGAACTTTAAGTGTTCGCGTCAAGGATTTGGCGGACATCGAAGGCGTTCGTTCAAATCAATTGGTCGGTTACGGACTTGTTGTCGGTTTAAATAAAACGGGCGACCGTGTTCAGCAAAATATCTATGCTCGGCAGACTTTGCAAAATCTACTTGAAAGAATGGGAATTTCGACCGAAGCGGCAGGTTTAAAACCTGAAAATATTGCAACGGTTTTGGTTACGGCAAATCTTCCGCCGTTTGTCCGGCAGGGAATGAAGATTGACGTAACCGTTTCTTCGATTGGCGACGCAAAAAGTTTGCAGGGCGGAACGCTGATTTTAACGCCGCTCAAAGGTGTTGACGGACAAATTTACGCCGTTGCACAAGGTTCTGTTTCAATTGGCGGAATTTCGGCGGGAAATCAAGGGAATTCGGTGGAAATAAATCATCCGACGGTTGGCAGACTTCCAAACGGCGCGACGGTTGAACGAACGGTGGAAACGGAACTCGCGGCAAATAATCAATTAACTTTGATTTTGCGAAACGACGATTTTTCGACCGCCGCAAAGCTCAATCAAGTTATTAATGCAAAATTCGGGGCGGGAACTGCGCGTGCGCTCGACGGGCGAAATATCGAAGTAAAACTTCCCGAAAGTTTCGCGGAAAACCGTGTCGGATTCATTGCTGAAATGGAAAATCTGCGTTTAACGCCTGAAAAAATTGCGAAGATAATTATCAATGAAAGAACCGGAACAATAATTATGGGACGTGAAGTGCGTCTGGCATCTGTGGCGATTTCGCAAGGCGGTGTTACGGTTCGCATCGGAACGGAATATGAAGTTTCACAGCCCAACATTTTGTCAAAAACCGGACAAACAGAAGTCGTGCCGAAAACAACAGTCGAAGTTCAGGAAAAGAAACCCGAATCGGTAGTTTTACCCGACGGTGCAACGATTGATGAAGTCGTGCGCGGTCTGCGTGCGCTCGGCGTTTCCGCCCGCGATATTATTTCAATTCTGCAAGCAATAAAATCTGCCGGTGCGATGAACGCCGATCTTGAAATGCAATGAAGTCATTTTCAATTTTCAATTTTCAATCTGCGATTGTTTGAAATTCGGTTTTTAGAAAATATGAAAAAATCCGGTCAAAAACTATCAATTATTCACTGTCAATTATCAACTATGAAGACAGTTTGTTTCTGAAAATTAGTGAATAGTTAATAGTTAAAAGTGAACAGTTTGGTTTTGAAAGAAAATTTTTTTATGAATATCTCTGCTCTCGAAAATTCAGGAAATATCAATTCGCTGTCGAAAAAATCTTCAAATGAAGAATTGCGAAACGCCGCGAAGCAGTTTGAGGCGATTATGCTCACGCAATTGACTTCGGCTTTGTCGGAGACAAATACCGATGAAGATTCGCTTTTTGGCAACGACGGCGGAAGCGGTCTGGCAAAACAAATGTTTGCAGAACAGCTTGCCAAAACAATGGCGGAATCGGGTGGAGTCGGTTTGGCGGATATGATTATGCAGAAATTCGGAATAAATGATGCGAAGGAAAATTCTGCCAAAAAAGATAACTTTTCCGGTGCAATGGCGGCGATAAAAGAAATTCAAGGGAAAAAAGAAGTTGTAAATTTCACGGGAAACGTCAATGATTTTGAAGTTATTTCAACTTATGAAGATCAGATCGCTAATGATAAATCAGCGGAACCTTTGGCAAATGCAATGCTTAACGGGGAAATCCGCGATTCGACGCGACCGCGTATTGTTCCTGAGAATAATTTGAGCGAAAAAATGGTATTAACTCCCGTAAATTCTGCTGAAACTCTCGAATATGAAATGCCCTTAAACGGACGGATTTCTTCGAGTTTCGGAACTAGATTTCATCCGATTGATAAAAAGATGAAAGTTCACACAGGCGTTGATATTGCCGTTCCGCGCGGAACTTCTGTTGCGGCGGCGGCGGACGGAATTGTCACATTTGCCGGAAGAAAAGGCGGTTACGGCAATGTTGTAATCGTTGAACATTCGGACGGAAGACAAACTTTTTACGCTCATTGTGATAAATTATTGGTCGAAAAAGGGCAAACAGTTTCATTCGGGGAAGAAATCGCAAAATCGGGTTCGACCGGGAAATCAACCGGACCGCATCTGCATTTTGAAGTCCGGGAAAACGGTAAGCCGATTGATCCGTTAAAGTTCTTATCTAATGTTTTGCCAAAACTTGCCGAAAGGTAGAATGAGAAAAACCTTTTTCGGGAGAATTTACGATGAGTAAAATAAACATAAACAATGCAAACGATATAGAAGCGATTCGCGCGGCGCGACAAAATAATCTTTATGAAGTAACGAAAGGCAATATCCAAAAGAGTGAAACAAAGATTTCGGTCAGTGAAGATAAATTGGAACTTTCACCACGCGCAGCGGAAGTCGGAAAATTGGTTGACCAAGTTAAAGAATTACCGGATGTTCGCACGGAGAAAGTAAATGAATTGCGCGTGCAAATCTCGGCAGGCGAATTTCAACCGACAAGTGATGAAATCGCCAAGGCGATTTTGAAAGACGAAATTATAAAGTAAAAGGCATCAATTTTTAACTAACGCATTTGTTTAAAGGAATTTGCCTTTCTAAAAAAATATGCAGGACGATTTAATCAGAAAAGTTGCAAATTTAATGAGCGAACAAACCGCCGCTTATAAAAGTCTGGATAGCGCGACGACGCAGCTTTCGGCAGTTATGATGCGCGGCGAAGTCTCGATGGTCGAAACGCTTTCAAAAGCGGGCGAAAGAGAGCTTTTGAAAATGCGTTCGAGATTGCTCGAAATAACTTCGGCTTTGACTGAATTTGCGGAAATGCGTGCGCGACAAGCTGAAAGAACGCCGCTCGATACGCAGGCTCGTGAACAGTTTGAAATCGCCGCTAAAGGTTTATTGGAAACGGCAAAGTCCTTCCAAAAAACAGCCGGACGCGCTTCGAGTCTTGCGCTCGGCGGTTCTTCGTTTGCAGCGGCTTGCATTCAAATGTGCGGTTTGCCGCCGACAACTTACAACGCGCCCGTTTTGAGATACGCCGAAGGAGTTTCACGATGAGCATAAATTTTTCACCTTTTGAAATTGGTCGCCGTGCGCTAAATGCAAATCAACTCGGAATTTCAGTTACGGGACAAAACATCGCAAATGTCAATACGCCCGGATATTCGCGTCAGCGCGTCAATTTAGCCGAATCTGCGCCGACGAGTTTCGGACGAAATGCAATCGGTTCGGGCGTTTCGATTCAAGGCGTACAATCTTTCCGTGATTTATTTATCGGTTCGAGAATCCAAACCGAAACCGGAATTGCCGGACGGCTAACAGCAGAACGCGACGCACTTTCTCCGGTTCAAACCGCATTGCAAGGAAGCGAAAACGGTGGATTAAATAGTGCTTTGAACGGTTTTTTCGGCGCGTTTCGTGAACTCGAAGCGAATCCGAATTCTGTGCCGCTTCGCGGAATTATCGCGCAAAAAGCACAAAATTTGACCAACGCTTTTCAATCAACCCGAAATCGTCTGGACGGAATCAGAAAGGGAATTGACGGCGAAATCCGCACGACAGTTGATCAGGTAAATTCTCTCTCAACCAAAATTGCCGATCTGAACAAGCAAATAAAATTAAATGACGGACTCGGCGGCAACACTTCCGCCTTAAAAGATCAGCGTAGCGAACTTGCCACGCAGCTTTCCGAATTGACCGGAGCGCGTTCGGCAGACAACGGCGACGGCACGATCTCGCTGACCATCGGCGAAGGTCGCGCACTCGTTTCGGGCGATGTTGCATTTGAGCTTGAAACTCAAAATACGCCGCCGCTCGGACTTGCATCAATTACGCTCGACGGTCAACCTGCAACTTTTGATGAAGGAAAGATTCGCGGACTTCAAAATGCAGTTTCGTTTACAACTTCAAACATAGATTCTCTGGACAGTTTGGCGGCATCTGTCGTCGAACGTGTTAACACTCTCCACACTTCCGGCACGGATTTGGATGGAAACGCCGGAGTAAATTTCTTTAACGCAACTCCGCCTGTAACGGCGGCAAATATTTCGATAAATGCTGCTATTGTTAATGATCCGCGTCTGGTCGTTGCCTCGCCGCTGACTCAGCCCGGACAAAGCGGAACAGTTGCGGGTGAAATCGCCAATCTTTTGACCGATCCGAACTCTACGGTCGGAAGCCGCAACGGTTCATTTTCCTCAATTTTCGGTTCGCTCGTTTCAGAAGCGGGCGAGCAGGTTCGCAATGCCGAAGACGGTTTGCAAACTCAAGGCGTGATTCTTTCGCAAGCAATCGCACAACGCGACGCAGTTTCGGGCGTTTCGCTCGATGAAGAAGCGATAAATTTATTGCAATACCAAAAAGCCTTCGAAGCCGCCGCGCGATTTTTGAAAGTCGCAGACGAAATGACGCAGACGATTCTTTCGCTCGCCGGATAATTAAAAGGATAAAAATATGACTTTTCGAGTAACAGACAGCAATACAAATTCGAGTTTTACTAAACGAATTAACGCACAGCGCAGTCAGATCGGTATTTTGCAGGAACGACTCGCAACCGGAAAGCGTATCAATCGCCCGTCGGACGATCCGAATGGTGCGGAAGCCGTAATAAATATTCGAACTTCGCAAAAAGAAATCGAACAATTCCAAAGAAGTGCTTCAGCCGCAAATCAAAAATTGACGGCGGCGGATGATACTTTGGGAAGTTACGAAAATACTTTAGAGCGAATAAAAACTCTTGTTTCGCAAGGTTTGAATGCTACAACGACGCAGACCGCAAAAAATGCGATTGCCGTCGAACTCGAAGCCTTGCGCGAAAGAGTTTTAAGCACGGCAAATTCAAAAAATAACGGGGAGTTTCTGTTCGGCGGAAGCCGTCAAAATATACCGCCGTTCGATCCGGCAACCGCCGCACCCGCCGCAACTCCGGCGACCGCACAATACGTTCAGATCGAACCGGGCGCAAATGCAATCTTTGTTGGCGTAACTGCCGAAACGGTTTTCGGCGATGCAACTTCGGATATTTTTTCAGATTTGACAAACGCGATCACTGCACTTCGCGGAACGGGAAATGAATCCGCTGATCGCACGACTCTGCAAAATACTTTCAGCCGTCTCAGCGTTTATTCGGATTTAGCCGGAGTTGCCCGCGCAAAAATCGGCGCAAATCAAAACATCGCCGATCTCTCACAAGAACGATTATCAAATGATTTTCTATCGCTCGACACACGCGCCAACGATATTGAAGGCGCAGATTTTGCCGAAACCGCGATTGATTTAAGCGAAACAACAAATGCTCTGGAAGCAACGCTCCAAGTCGTTGCCACAGGTCGCCGTTCGCTGTTTGATTTTCTTGGATAAAATTTCGGCTGGGAGCGCACGCATCCTTGCGTGCCAATTCGCTGAAAGCGGATTGAAAAAGTTTGTTTGCAAATTACTTGAATTAATCATGAGATTTTTTCATGCTTACGCGCTCAGCACGCAAGGATGCGTGCGCTCCCAGCTAAAGAATTAAAAAAACTATGCCCGAAATTTCAGTAAAAAATATGAAATATGAATATCAGGAAAGTGAAGTAATTAACTTCACAGAAGGTTTGATCGGTTTTCCGCAAATGCGCCGCGCGGTCTTGATTCCGATGAATGAATATCTGCCGTTTTGCTGGCTCGCGTCTTTGGATGATGAAAAAAATCGTTTTGTAGTTATCAACCCGCGCGAGATTTTTTCGGATTACGCGCCGAATATTCCTTCGGAATTAAGCGAAACCGATCTGCAAACGCTGGCAATCGTCAAAATTTCTTCCGATTGGGAAAAAACGACGATAAATCTTCGCGCACCAATTTTTATCAACGCCGAAACGCGCAAAGCCGCGCAAGTCGTCTTAACCGAAAGCGATTACAATTTGGCGGAAAGTCTGCCGATGGTTTGAGTCCCAAGTTCCAAGTCAAAAGCCCCAAGCAAGGCAAATCAAATGACGCAGAACAAAAATTAATTGCAAATCGCAAATCGCAAATAAAAACTATGTTGGTCTTATCACGCCGCGTTGGTGAAAAAATCGTTATCGGAAATGAAATCGTCATCGAAGTTTTATCGGTGAGCGGCGAAGGCGTGCGTTTGGGAATTGTCGCACCGCGCAAAACTTCCGTGCATCGCTACGAAGTTTTTGCCGAGATCGAAGAAGTAAATCAATCCGCGTTGGCAAATGATGAAGTCGGTGAGAATGCTCTCGAAAATTTATCAGCACTTGTTCGAGATAAACAAAAATGAAACGGCAAATTGATTGGACAATTTGGCTCGGAATTTTTGTCGGTCTGACGGCAATCTTAGGTGGCGCGTGGTTTGAAGGTCTAAATCTCAGTTTTCTCTGGCATCCGACGGCAGCTTTGATTGTCGGCGGCGGAACGCTTGGCGCAGTCATTGTTCGGCGCGGCGGAAGCGGCGTAACCGATGCGATAAAAGCCATTTGGAAACTTCGCTACAAAGATGAAGATGAAGAAACTCACAAAATAGAACTGGCGCGTCTGGCGTGGCTTTCGCGTTCCGCACAGAAAAGCGGTGTTAAAGCGTATGAAAATTACGCGGAAACAAGCACGGACGCGCTCATCTCGCAAGGTTTATTATTGGTCGCCGAACGCGCAAGTAAAGAACAAATTCAGCAAGTTTTAACCCGCAGGCTCAATTTAGAAGACGAATACGGTTTAGAAGATGCTGCAACTCTCGAAGCGGCGGGCGGATTTGCGCCGACATTCGGAATTTTGGGTGCGGTTCTCGGTTTGATCAGTGTTTTAAGCGTTTTGGATAAACCGAACGCGCTCGGAATCGGGATTGCCACCGCTTTTGTGGCGACAATTTACGGAATCGGTCTGGCAAATTTATTGTTTTTTCCAATTGCTTCGCGTCTTAAAGCGCGGCACGAAGCTAAAATGAAACGCCGCGAAGAAATCGCGCACGTAATTCTCGCTTTGCAAACAAAGGAAACTCCGCGAGCAATCATCAATCAATTCAATATGATGAAGTAATTTAAAACGCCGGAACGCGAACTTTAGTTCGCCAGTAAATTTATAAAAGTTTTTTTGCAGGTGTTTTTTTGACAGATTACGGTTTATGATCGGCGAACTAAAGTTCGCGTTCCGTTGCGTTTTTGAATGAGAAGTCGAAAAAAACAAAATTCAGGTGAAATAGAAAGTCGGCATCGAGATCGCTGGCTACTTTCGTATGCCGATTTGGTCACGCTTCTACTGGCTTTATTTATCGTAATGTATGCGGCGAGCGACCACGAACGGGCTAAAGAAATTGCCAAAAGTTTTTCTGCCCAGAATTCCGGCGGTGAAGGTATTTTGCCGGAAAACAACTCGCTCGAAGATAAAACCGACAAATTTGAACAAAAATTAACGGCAAATCCGGTTTTGATCAGTAAAACAAAAATGCGCCAAACCGAGCGCGGTTTTGTTGTTTCCTTGTCCGAAGCCGGATTTTTCTTACCCGGCGATGCCGTCATTAGCAAAGAAGCCGAAGAAGTAATTAATTCGATTTGTGAATCGCTCAAAGATTCAAAAGTTGAAATTCGTGTTGAAGGACATACCGATTCAACTCCAATCTCAAATTCCCGTTATCCTTCAAATTGGGAACTTTCTACCGCACGCGCTTCATCAGTTCTGTTACGCTTAACCGAAAGAGGAATCTCTCCAGAAAGACTCTCAGCGGCAGGTTATGGCGGATTTCAACCCGTTGCCGATAATTCAACAATCGAAGGACGCGCCCAAAACAGGCGCGTTGATGTCGTAATTCTTAATCGTTAAAGGAATTTTGCCGGGAGCGCAGGTTGCCAACCTGCATATGCGCGAAAGCGCGAAAACTTCCGTTAAACTCAAAGTTTTTTGAAAATTATCTTTATTCGTTTGCTCACGCAAACGTGCAGGTTGGCAACCTGCGCTCCCGGCGGAGAAATTTTTTTAATTTTTTCCTAAAGTATTCTCACGCTTCACCGATAAGCATAATGTCAGGAACGCTCGCAAGGCGATTCCAATCTTAAAAAATAAATTAAAACAACGACCAAAGCACGGATGCGGCGGTCAAGATGTTCACGGAGGAACAAAAAATCATGTCTAACTTTTCATTAATTAACAACAGTTCATCGTCAATTGCACAATCGAAATTGGCTGGCACAAGCAGCCAACTTAACAAAACTTTGCAGCGTTTGTCTTCGGGTTTGCGTATTACGCGATCCGGTGATGATGCAGCTGGTTTGGCAATCGCCAATACCTTCCGCAGCGATGTCAGTGTTTTGTCGCAAGGCGTTCGTAACGCAAACGATGGTCTTTCAACGCTTCAAATCGTTGACGGCGGATTAAACACGATTTCGGGCTTGCTCGACCGTGCTGCTTCGCTCGCTTCACAATCTGCTTCAGGAACATTTACCGGCGACCGCGATACACTTCAATCGGAACTCGGCAAAGTATTATCTGAAGTTGATAGACAAGCGCAAAACATCGGTTTGGGCGGAATCGCCGGAACTGCGGAAGGTCGTTTCAACAAAGCGATTGACGTATTCATCGGCGGCGGTGCTTCGGCAAATGCAGCCGGAAACGCTGTTTCCATTGACTTATCAAACAGCCGCGTTGACAAAACCGGTTTGAACTTAAATCAGATCAATATCGGCAACGGAACAGGAAATGTTACCGGCGCACAAGATATTACGGGCGGAATCACAGCCGCAGAAACAATCTCATTTCAATCGGTCGGTTCGAGCGGACAATTGAATACCTTTTCGGTTTCATTGTCAGCCGGAGCAACCGCTTCAAATGCTTTAGATACGATCAATAACGACGCAAATGTTCAAGGTGCAGGAATTAAAGCTTCTTTGGACGATAACGGAAAATTGGTCTTAGGTTCATCGAAATTCTTTTCAGTATCATCTGATACAGCAGATGGCGCAGGTCAAACAGGTATTGCCGGTGCCGGTGCTGCTATCAATGATGCTGCAATCTCTGGTGCTGCTAACAAACAAGCTGTTGCAATCAGCGGCGGTGCAAATATTCCGACTAATCAAACACTCAGTTTTTCGGGTGAAAAAATCGGTTATGCCGGTTCATCGAAAAATGTTTCGTTTGCGGCTCAAGCTACAGCTGCTGCGGGTGCAACTGCTGCAACCAATGCAGTCAATAACGATGTTGATCTTCGTGCCGCAGGTGTTTTCGCTGTTCAAACTAAAGCTGACGGTTCGGAAGTCGCCTTCGTTTCATTGAAGGAATTCAATCTTGCAGTTTCCAGCGATTCAACTGTTGGCATTGATAACAACATTGATGCTCTGCAAACACAAACAGCAGTCGGCGGTGCAGTTTTGACCGGCGGCGAACAGGGCGGAAAAGATGCTATTGACGCGATCAAAGCGGCTGTTGCATCGCTCGGTCAAGTTCAAGGTAAAGTTGGTGCGGGACAAAACAACCTGACACAGGCGATTGACCTTGCTTCAACCCAAATCACCAACTTCCAGGCGGCTGAATCGGCGATTCGTGATGCAGACATTGCAGCCGAAGCATCGAACTTAGCTCGCTTAAATACATTGCAACAAGCTGGTGTTTCGGCTCTGGCGCAAGCAAACCAATCAAGCCAATCACTTCTTTCATTACTTCGGTAATTGATTGAAAAAGTTGATACTCCCACGAAATCATTGGCGAAGATTGGCAATTTATTGTCGGTCTTCGCCTTTGAACTTTGAAAAAATATCAACTTGAGGAGGTTTGAATATGTCAATTATAAGTTCGATTCAACCTGTTGACTTTCCTGTATCTTTTGAAAAAGTAACTGAAAAGGTCGAAAAACCTGAAGTAAAAATTCAAAATGATTTACCGAAAAATGAAAGCCGTGATAATTCCGAAAAACTGCAAGAATTAAAATCAGTTTTGGAAGAAAACAATATTTCGCTTTCGTTTAGTCAGGATGAAGAGACAAAAGCACTTGTTGTCAAATTGGTTGATAAAATCACGGGTGAAGCGATTATCCAGATTCCCACGGAAGTTTCACTCAAATTAACGGCGGTCAACGCCAAATTACAAGGGAATTTTTTGGATGAAAAATCCTAATTAAACCGGGAGCGCAAGCATCTTGCTTGCAATGAGCGCGATAGCGCGAAAAAGCGATTGCATTTAATAAACTCAATTCTATGCAAAAGTAGTTCCGCCGCTCACGCGGCGGTTGCAAGCAGGGATGCTTGCGCTCCCGGCAATTACTAAAGTTATGGCAACAAATGTAAGTTTCAGCGGATTGGGAAGCGGCATTGATTTCGGCGTTGTGCGGGATTCGATTTTGACGCAGCGTGCTGCTCCGATCACACAATTGCAGTCGAAAGTCGGCAATTACAACGGACGAATCGAAGCACTAAAACAATTGAATACTTCGCTTGCAGCTTTAACTGCTTCGGCGGAAACCTTGACCAATCGAGAATTAGGAACGGGACGCAACGGTGTAACGAGCGATGCGGCAGTTGCTAACGCTTCGGCGACAAGCAAAGCTGTTCTCGGAAATTTCGACTTAAATGTAACGCGCATTGCGACGAATTTAACCCAATCCTCGCGCAATTATTCGTCCAAAACCGATCCGTTTTTAGCGGGCGGCGCGACGACCGGAACATTTGAACTGCAAAAAGGCGGCGTAAGTCCCGGAACAACGATCACGATTGATGCCACAAACAACTCTTTAGAAGGTTTGCGGGACGCGATAAATACGGCAAATGCCGGAGTTACGGCAAATATCGTTGACATCAAAGGCGACGGCACGGAACTTCAACTCGTCTTAAATTCAAACGAAACCGGCGACACCGGGCGCGTCGAACTCGTTGAAACTTCAACAACCGGAACAGGCGCGGATTTGAATCTGCGTTCGCTGAATCCGCCGGACGGAGATTTTACAAAATTAAACGCGGCTTTTACAGTCAATGGTTTGAGTCTGACTCGTCCGACAAATGCGATTTCCGATGCAGTTACAGGCGTAAATTTAACGCTCAAAAAAGCCGGAAATTCGACAATTACGATCACGCAATCAACCGACATTGAAAATAAACTGCGCGGTTTCATCAATGCTTACAATGCGATTCAGGATTTCGTCGCCGGACAATATAAAAAGGACGCAAAAGATCGTCCGACCGGAATTCTCGCCGGAGATTCGACCTTGCGCGGAATTCAGCAGCAACTA
>JBBSAX010000003.1:0-63540 GCA_038251885.1 Pyrinomonadales bacterium
AAGATGAAGGATAAATCCGTGCCGTTTGTCGAGAAGGTTTTGCAGTATGTTGATTCGAATGCGGAGTTTGTTCCGGCGTATCTCGATACGGGCGAGATGAAAAAGGATTTTCAGGCGTTTAATGTTTTGAATACAATCTTGCGTTCGTTGGCGCAGATCGTTTCAAATCTCGAAGATACATCCGTTTTGTGCGGCAGCGAAACGTATCAGGGTTCGTTGGCATTCTACGGTTCGGTCAGACAGGCGAAGAAAATGAATGTCCCGAACGCCGATGCGATTTACGAAGATTTGAGCGTCCGTTTTGAAGCCCAACGCGCCAGAGTTACAAACAGACCGAACCCGTAGAAAATAGTGCGCTGATAAAAAAGAGCGATTCATCATATAAAAACAATCAAAAAGCCGTCTTTTCGGTAGCCGAAGCTATCTAAAAGACGGCTTTAGCTATCTCAAAGATAGCTGAATCTACCAAAATAATAAGCAAAGCCACCAAAAATATGAGTGAACCATTTGCCGAAACAGCCACTCTATAAAAAAGATAAACAAACCTATTTCATAAATCGCAAAAGCCATCCAAAAATTAATAAAAAGAATATTAATTAAACAATGAGCGTTCGATTTATTAAATTGACTAATTAAAAAAAATCGAAAATGAAATCGCTTAATAAAATAGGGAACTGCTTGAGTTTTCTTTCACATACTCTTACACTCAATCTAAAGATTTACATTGATATTGCTTAATTAAACCAAAGGAACAGGCGAAAAATATGACACATAATTTATTTAATACAAAACAAACTTTTAAGACGGGAAATGGAACTGACGGAACATTCTATTCGCTACCGCAATTGGAAAAAGAAGGAATTGCAAAAGTTTCTTGTTTGCCGATTTCGATTCGTATCGTGCTTGAATCGGTTTTGAGAAATTTTGACGAAGGCAAGAAAATCAGCGAAGAAGATGTCAAAAACTTTGCTAATTGGGGCGCAAATGCTGACCGAAATGAAGAAGTTCCATTCGTCGTGGCGCGTGTTATTTTGCAGGATTTTACGGGCGTTCCGCTACTTGTTGATTTGGCGGCGATGCGTTCTGCCGTCGAGCGTTTGGGCAAAGATACGGGCGTGATCGAACCGCTTGTTCCGGTTGATTTGGTGATTGACCATTCGGTTCAAGTTGATTATGCGGGAAGCGAATCGGCGTATCAAAAAAATATGGAAATGGAATTCAAACGCAACGAACAGCGGTATCGTTTCTTGAAATGGGGAACAAAAGCCTTTAACGGTTTTCGCGTCGTGCCGCCGGGAATCGGCATTGTTCACCAAGTAAATCTCGAATATCTCGCAAAAGGCGTTTTTGAACGCGACGGCGTTTATTTCCCGGACACTTTGGTCGGCACGGATTCGCATACGACGATGATTAACGGACTCGGAATCGTCGGTTGGGGCGTTGGCGGAATCGAAGCCGAAGCCGGAATGCTCGGACAACCCGTTTATATTTTAACGCCCGATGTTGTCGGTGTTAATTTAACCGGAAGTTTGCCGAACGGCGCGACGGCGACCGATTTGGTTTTGCGCGTGACGGAAATGCTCAGAGAAGCGAAAGTTGTCGGAAAATTTGTCGAATTTCACGGCGAAGGCGCACGCGCACTTGCCGCCACCGACCGCGCGACAATTGCAAATATGGCTCCCGAATATGGCGCAACGATGGGATTTTTCGGGGTTGACGAGAAAACGCTCGAATATTACAGAGCGACTGGCAGAAGCGACGAACACATCGAAACAATCAAAAATTATTATACCGCACAAGAGATGTTCGGAATTCCGCTCAAAGGCGAAGTCGAATATACGAATGTTTTAGAACTCGATTTGGCTTCGATTGTTCCGGCAGTTGCCGGTCCGAAACGTCCGCAAGACAGAATTGATTTGGATAATCTGAAAAATAAATTTGAAGAATTATTTATAAAACCCGTGGCGGAAAACGGTTTTGGCAAAACACCGGAAGATTTAGAAAGAAGTTTCGGTATAACTATCGGCGCACCTCATTCGGATATTGCAGTCGGCGGCGGTTCGCAAAACTCGGCGGGAATTCCACTTCCGGTCTTAAGTAATACAAGCACGGAAAATACGAATACTTGGTCGGAAACCGAAATGGTCAATAATCGTCCGACTCCCGACCGCGTTGAAAATCCGTCGGAAAACCCGGTTGGAGGACCGACAACGGCATCAATCGGACACGGCGACGTTTTAATCGCGGCGATAACTTCCTGCACGAACACATCAAATCCGAGCGTAATGCTTGCCGCCGGAATTCTTGCAAAGAAAGCAGTCGAAAAAGGAATGAAAGTTCCTGCTTATGTTAAAACCTCGCTCGCACCGGGTTCTCGTGTCGTTACGGATTATTTAGAAAAAACGGGTTTGCAAACATATCTGGATAAACTCGGATTCGATCTAGTCGGATACGGCTGCACGACTTGCATCGGAAATTCAGGTCCGCTCGATCCTTCGATTGAAGAAGCGATTGTTGAAAATGATCTTGTCGCCGCTTCGGTTTTGTCTGGAAATCGTAATTTTGAAGCGCGTGTTCATCAAAATATCAAAGCGAATTTTCTGATGTCGCCGCCGCTCGTCGTCGCTTTTGCGCTTGCCGGTAGCGTGACGAAAGATTTGGCAACCGAGCCGATTGCACAAGACAAAGACGGAAACGATGTTTATCTGAAAGACATTTGGGCAAGTTTGGACGAAGTAAAAGAAGTAATGGAAACCGCTTTTAATCCCGAAACTTTCAAAAAACTTTACGGCGATTTTGCCGACAAAAATCCGCTTTGGAACGAAATTCCGTCAACCGCCGGACAGGTTTATGAATGGGATGAAGATTCGACATACATCCAAGACCCGCCATATTTTGAAGGATTTACGATGGAAGTCGGGAAGTTTTCAAATATTAAAGGAGCGCGTCCGCTGGCAATTTTCGGCAATTCGGTAACGACCGATCATATTTCGCCAGCCGGCGCGATCAAACCGAGTTCGCCTGCGGGTTTATATTTACAGGAAAATGGCGTTGAACCGCAAGATTTCAATTCCTACGGTTCGCGTCGCGGAAATGACCGTGTGATGCTTCGCGGAACTTTTGCTAATGTTCGTATCAAAAACCTGCTTGTTTCTCCGAAGGAAGGCGGATTTACAAAATTTCAGCCGACCGGTGAAGAAATGACAATTTACGATGCCGCGATGAAATATAAAGAAAATGACACGCCGCTCGTAATTATCACCGGACAAGAATATGGAACAGGGAGTTCGCGCGATTGGGCAGCGAAGGGAACTGCTCTGATGGGCGTAGAAGCTGTTGTTGCAGAGAGTTATGAAAGAATTCACCGTTCAAATTTGATCGGAATGGGAGTTTTGCCGCTTCAATTCAAAGAAGGCGAATCGGCTCAAACATATAATTTGGAGGGTACGGAAACTTTCGATATTTTGGGTTTAGAAGAATCGGATGTTGTTCCGCGTCAAAACGTAACTTTGAAGATCAATCGTGCAAACGGTGAATCGGAAGAAGCGCAGTTAACCCTGAGAATTGATACGCCGATTGAAGTTGAGTATTACAAACACGGCGGAATTTTGCCTTACGTTTTAAGAGAACTTCTCGCCGGAAAATAAATACCTTCAAACAATTATAAAGGTCGGAAATTCTAAAATTTCCGACCTTCTTCGTTTTTAAATTTTTGTTAATATATTAAGTTTTCTAAACTGAAACAGCCATTGCTGAATAGGTTTGCGGACGAGCATCTAATTCAAAAAATCTTACGGGCATTGCCCCGTTCACTCTCGCTTTTTCCTTACGCATTTCATACCATTTGTCGCAATTTGAACAATGATAAGACTTCATCGAAAAGTCTTCTGTCTGAAAATCAATTTCTAAATCACAATTACAGTGCCAGCATGTCATAGATTATAAAATCCTCCCTTTTTTGTTTTATGTATTTTAACACGGAAACACTATATAAATGCAAGCATTTTTTTTTAGTTTTATTGTAAATAATCAGTAAAAATCAGTAAGTTGCTCAAAACCAATCAGTTGAAAGAATAATTTTAGCCAAGAATTTTTTTTACATTCACTGTAAATTTAAATTATTTCATCCAATTTAAGAGGATTTGATTAAGTCTCACTAAGGTAATCTACAAAGTTTATTCGGTTACTTCAATCGTAGAACGTTTTTTTCTTGGATTGAAGAAGCCAATAATGTAAAAAATTATTCCGTGAGAAACGTACGCAGCAGTAACAAATAAAAGTAAATATTGGGAATAGAGCCATAAAAGCATTCCGAATGCTGCGATTAGTAAAATAATATAAAATTTTTGTCTGCCAGTTCCGACATCCTTGAAACTCGTGTAGCGAATCGTGCTGACCATCAAAAGTCCGAGAACCCCGAACAAAATCATCAACAAAATACTATAAAATCTTGCATAACTTTCGCTCTGAATATTTAAAGGCATCGGCGTAAAATGCACGATTGAAGCAATTAATCCGGCGGCAAGCGGAATCGGCAAACCGACAAATTGCTTTTTATCAATTTTCGTTGTTCCTTCGATCAAAACACGCGGTCGGGTCGCTTGCAGATTAAACCGTGCCAGACGGAATGCGCCGCACATCAGATACATAAACAAAACTAAAACTCCGAGACCGTGAAGCGGAGTTTTTTCGGGAAAAGTCGCGCCGATTCCCCAACAATAGCCTAAAACAATGGGGGCAATTCCGAATGTTAAAACGTCCGCCAGTGAATCCAGTTGAACGCCGATTTCGGTTGCGGTTTTAGTCATTCGCGCAAGTCTTCCGTCCAGAGTGTCAAACAAAATTGCCAAACCGATAGCGATTGCCGCGTAATCGTAATAAGTCGCAGCCTTTTCCGAGTTCGTCAAAGCAATCTGAAAACCGCGCAGGGAAAACAAAACGGCGAGAAAACCCATCGCAATATTTGCTGCCGTAAATGAAGTCGGAATCAAATAAAGACCTTTTTTCAAGCCTTTGTGAATGGTTGGATTTTCTTCTTGTTCAGCCATAGAAAAAATTTATTCGAGATTATCTAAAAACTTAATTAACTTTTAAGTTTGGCGATAATTGTTTCGCCGCCGACAACTCTGTCGCCTATTTTTACAAGAATTTCGACATTATCCGGCATCAGCAAATCTGTGCGCGAACTGAATTTTATCAAGCCGTATTTCTGACCGATTTCCAGATTATCGCCTAATTTATTCCAACAAACTATTCGACGAGCAACAATTCCGGCAATTTGCGTGCAGACCACGGTCATTTTTTCGCCTTCGATTTTTATAGAATTCCGTTCATTGATAAAACTCGCATCATTTCTTGTCGCCGGAACTTTTTTGCCGCGAATATAATCAACCTCGACAATTTTTCCTGCAATCGGCGCACGATTTATATGAACATCAAGTGGCGACAGAAAAACGCTGACGAGTTTTCCATTTTCATTTTCTTCGATGCGTGTAACTTTTCCGTCCGCCGCCGACACGATAATATCAGCTTCAATAGAAATCGTTCGGTTCGGATCGCGGAAAAAATACACCATAAAAAGCGTTAAAATCGCAAACGCTATTGCCAAAATCCAAAATCCGAAATAAGAAAAGATAATCGCAATCAAAAGCGAGATTATTACAAATGGGAATCCTTCTTTTACCATAAAGATATAATTAAAATAATAAAAGGTTAGACAGCAAGATGTAAGGAAAACCATCATCTGACATCTAACCTGAAGATTTTACAATTAACATCTTACGTTAATTTTTCGTGTTTGGAAAATAAAAATGCCCGGCATCCCAAATACCGGGCTTAAAAGGAGGATTGCAATTGGAGAAAACTTAATCACGAATCGGATGATCAGCGGCGAAGCTAAAAGCACACCAAGCGGCGATAAGATGAACCACCCATCCTAACATTCCGGCTGAACCGATCCACGAAAAACCCGTCAATATCAGCCACAGCAGACCGACTAAAACTCTGCCGTTGTAAATTTGCCCGAGTCCCGGCACCAATAGACTCAAGATTCCTGCTATCCAAGGTTTACGCATAACTGTTAAATTACCTCCAGTTATTTATACGCCAAAATTTTTGGATAGTTCCAACAATTTTATAGAAATTAAATTTTTTTAACTTCAATGATTTTACCGCGAAAGATTTTCAAAGCTTTTTTGACCAGCGGATGACTTTCAGCATATTTATAAAGCTGTTCTTCGGTAGGATTTTCGGGCAATTCGGGGATTTCTTCGGAAATTTCTACTTCGTTTAACTGCGGAATAAGATGCGAAATCTCTTTTGCTCTGGCAGCCGCCGTTGCATTGTTCCCATTTGAGCTTTCGACTTCAATCTCTGTTTTTTGGATTGAATTTCCGATCAGATTTTCAACAATTTTCGATGCGTTTAGAATAAAATTTAATTCATCACCCGAAAGAAGAAGTTTTTTTTCGTAAGCATCATCAAGCCATTTATCTTCTATATGTTCGAGTTCTTCCGAAGTAATTAAAGACAAATCAATTGAAATATTATCAACAAAATTTGCCGTAAAATTTTGGATAAATTCGGAAGTTTCCTTTTTTTCAGGTGAAGTGATTTTTTCTTCAGAAGCAAAATCAGAAGTTTCATTTTGTAATTCAGGCGTTTTTTCTTCGACTACTTCTTCATTTTTAGATGAAATTGTTGAAGAAGAAACAGGAAAAGGAATGTCTTCAAGAGGAATATCAATCGTTAAAGTTTTTTTTTCCTGAGTTGAATGTTCTTGATTAAGTTGATTTGTTAAATTTTCGCCGGAAGTATTGAAATTTACGTTTGAAATCACGCTTTCGAGTTTAGCGATTCTTTCGAGAAGTTTTTCAATCGGCATTACGCGGCGCATTTCGATCAATTTTACGAGTCCGATTTCGAGCATATAACGCGGCTGGAGCGCGTTGTGAAGTTTTAATTCGGTTTCGCTCAATGAGTTGAAAAATCTTATCAAATCCGATTCGGAAAAAGGTTCAGCGTATTTTTGTAATTCTTCACCATTCAAAATCGCCGTATCAAGCAGATTTTCAATATCGCCAGCCATTTTTACGACCAATAGATCGCGGAAAAATGAAAGCAGATCGCGGCAGAAATTTTGCAAATCCTGTCCGCGTGAGATTAATTCGTCAACAACTTTCAGGACTTCGGCAGGTTTGTTTTGCGAAATTGCATCTAAAGTTTTCGTAAGCATTTCCGCACTCGCAATTCCGAGTGCGCTGATGACTTCTTCCGTGCCGATTTTTTCGCCTGAAAAGCTGATAACTTGGTCGAAATTGCTCTGCGCGTCGCGCATCGAACCTTCGCCGGATCGCGCGATTTCCTTTAACGCTTCGCTGGAAACGTTAATTTTTTCGGCATCGGCGATCAATTTTAATCTTTCAAAAATTTTATTCAGCGGAATCGAACGAAATTCAAATTCCTGACAGCGCGAAAGAATCGTGTCGGGAAGTTTATGCAATTCCGTCGTTGCCATTATAAATTCGACGCGTGGCGGCGGTTCTTCTAAAGTCTTCAAAAGTGCGTTAAATGAAGAGTTTGAAAGCATATGAACTTCGTCAATAATAAAGACTTTATAACGGTCGCGTGCCGGATTTATGTTGATGCTTTCGAGAATTAATTCTCTAATATCTTCAACGCCTGTATGAGAAGCCGCGTCGAATTCAAAAACATCAATCGAACGGCTTTCAGAGATTTCTTTGCAGGATACACACGCATCTTCATCGCCGAAATCGCAAGGTTTCGGATTCGGTTTAGTTGTTTTGTGGCAATTTAGAGCTTTGGCAAGCAGTCTGGCAGTCGTCGTTTTCCCGACACCGCGCGAACCGCTGAAAATATAGGCGTGATGAAGCCGGTCGTGTTCGATGGCGTTACGCAAAGTCCGCGTAATTGCTTCCTGTCCGGTAACTTCTTCAAATGTTTGCGGTCGCCATTTTCGGGCGATGACTTGGTAAGACACAACTTAAAGGATAAAGGATAAAAGCGAAAGGATAAAGTAGAGAGATGTGATTTATTTAAAGTTTTTTAGGTAACTTCGTAACAAAAAAAAGCGAAAGAAAAGTAATTTCATACTTTATCCTTTCGCCTTTGATGTTATAAAAATTGGAGGCTTCAGACTTAACCGCAACACAGGCTGAAATTGCTGCCGTTGCTCGATTCCTCGCCTAGCGGAGTTCACAACTCAAACCTTGTGCGGAGCCTGAAGCCATAAAACGAAATGGTGAATTGTGAATAATTAATGACAAATGGATTTAAATTA
The DNA here is from genome assembly GCA_038251885.1 of Pyrinomonadales bacterium. Classification (GTDB taxonomy): domain Bacteria; phylum Acidobacteriota; class Blastocatellia; order Pyrinomonadales; family Pyrinomonadaceae; genus JAHCHG01. Next base: position 8,300 of record JBBSAX010000003.1, read on the forward strand.
GCCATTAATCATTCACAATTCACCATTATATTCTGGCGGAAAGGGTGGGATTCGAACCCACGGAACCCTTTCGAGTTCACAGCATTTCCAATGCTGCCAATTCAACCACTCTTGCACCTTTCCGTAAAATTTTTTGTCAAACAAAATTGCGGATTTCACTTTATTATAAAATCGGCAAACTAAAATCCAAAATTGAAATGGCGGAGAGGGTGGGATTCGAACCCACGGTACCCGTAAAGGTACAACAATTTTCGAGACTGCCCGATTCAACCACTCTCGCACCTCTCCGCGAAATAGATGTCAGATGTCAGTTTTTAGATTTTTTAAAGCATTTCGTTTTGCTTTGAAAAAATCTTGCATTAGCTTTTTACATTCATCAGCTAAAACACCTGAACTAATTTCTATTTTGTGATTCAAAGAACTTGTGTCGCAAAGCTGAAAAACGCTTTCGACTGCGCCGAATCTTTTGTCGAGTGCGCCGAAAACAAGGCGTTTGACTCTTGCATTTATTAATGCGCCCGCGCACATCGCGCAAGGTTCAATCGTCGTATAAAGAACTGTATCGGTCAAACGATAATTACCGATTTTCTTTGCCGCTTCGCGCAAAACTAAAATTTCCGCATGTGCCGTCGGATCGTTATTGGTAATCGTTCGATTTCCGGCAATTGCTAAAATGTTATCATCCTTATCAATTAACAATGCTCCAATCGGAACTTCGTCAAGCAATAATGCTTCTTCAGCAGCTTCAATTGCCTTTTGCATCCAGATTTTATCGGCTTCGGACATAAAAATAAATTTTAGCCGATAAAACGGGCAAACAAAAAATATATGTTGATATATTTCGAGTGTCAAGCAGATATGAAAAATAAAATGTAAAAATCTAGAAAAAAACATAAATAATATTTTCTTGAAAAATTCTACAAATTCTTGCATCTAACGGCTGAAAATGATAAAAAAACATTAGAGTTTGTGGTGCAAACAAACTTTTCTCAATCTTACGTCAAACAAATATGAAAAACGAAGTTCGGCTCGACGACGAAATCACCGAAACCGATACAAAAAACGGAAATTCAGACTTTTTATCACTTGCCGAAGAAGTTCGCGCACGCAGCGAAAAGCCCAAGACGAATTTTGTAAAATTACCGCAAACACTTTCACTTTCAGAGTTTAATACAGCAATAATTCACTTTTATCGTGGTGAAGTTTCTCGCTCCAATGTCTGGCGGACGCGACTCGATGCAACGACGAATTGGGCTGTGATTACTGCCGGCGCGACTCTTTCCTTTGTCTTTAGTTCGCCCGATAATCCGGCTTTTGCCATTCCGATCAATACGATTTTGGTCGCTATTTTTCTTTTTATGGAAGCGCGACGTTATCGTTATTACGAAGTTTGGGCGAATCGAGTGAGAGTTCTTGAAACAGGATATTTCGCACCGATGTTGTCGCATCGCACAGTTCCTCCCGATAAAGAATGGGCTGAACATATTTCTTCCGATCTGCTTTCACCGCATTTTACTATTACCGAATGGGAAGCAGTCGGTCGGCGTTTGCGGAGCAATTATTTGTGGATTTTTGTTTTGCTTGCGCTTAGTTGGGGATTAAAAATTTATATTCATCCGTATCCGATTCCTTCGACGAATCCAGCGGAAAAAGCCGAGTTTTGGAATATATTATTTAACCGCGCTCAAGTCGGAATTGTTCCGGGTTGGTTAGTAATTTTTGTCGGATTCATTTTTAATTCTTTGATTTTCTTTTTGGCAATTGGCACTTTAAGATTAAAGGACGCTTCGAGTGAAGTTCTGGCATCGGAAAATCTTGAATGGCATCCGCTCAGACAGGTTTCCGATTGGGCTGGAAGCAATTTGAAACGACGAAATACGATTCGCCGCGCTAAACGCGCCAGACAAAGAATTCGTTCGGTGCAAAACGATATTAGAGAAACTACACAAAGCTGATTCTGCCAATTTTTATCGAAACAAGTCGAAATAAAACCGAATTTTGTAATTTGGAAGATAGAACTTTGTTTGCTATTTTCAAGGTAAAAGTTTTTTAAGGAGATTAACAATAAATGTCAGAACAATTAGAAGAACGCGGAAGAGCGATGGAAAATGAGTATTTTCATCGTAAAGAAAAAGAATTAATCGAGAAAATGAAGGCGAAACTTGCGACTGAAAAAACAGTTGATTTGCAATTAAACTGCCCGAAATGCGACGGAAATTTGGTTGAAACCAATTATGAAGACATTAAAATTGATGTTTGCAATAAATGTTCGGGAACTTGGTTTGATGCCGGGGAATTGGCGCAAATCGTGGATAAAAACGAAGACAGTGGTTGGTTAAGCAGATTTTTCAAATAAAAATAAAAATGTTAAAACGAAATTACATATTAAACCTGCAAATTTTATTGTTGAGTTTGTTTTGGGTTTCAACAGTTTCGGTAATTGGTCAAACCGTTAAACCGACAACAGATTCAACCGGAACAGTTTCGAAACAAACTCTTGACAGTAAATTAATGGCGCGTGAGATGCCATACAATTTGCTTTTACCGAAAAATTATAATGATGAAGTAAATAAAGCTACTCGATTTCCGGTTATTTATCTGCTACACGGTTTGACCGGACATTATAATAATTGGGCGGAAAATACGAAACTCGAACAATATTCGGGAAATTACAACTACATAATCGTAATGCCCGAAGGCGACAACGGTTGGTACACGGATAGCGCGACGATTCAGAATGACAAATACGAAAGTTACATCGTTAAAGAATTGATTCCCGAAATTGATAAAAAATATCGAACTAAAGCCGAAAGGAAAAATCGTGCGATTGCCGGACTTTCGATGGGCGGATACGGTTCGATGAAATTCGGTCTAAAGTATTCTGAAATGTTTGCTTTAGCCGGTTCATTTAGCGGAGCATTAGGAGTTACGGATGTGACAGACAAAAATTCGCAAGCGTGGGTTTCAAAATCCGTAATGAGCGTTTACGGGGACGCGGAAAGCGAAACGCGCAAGGCAAATGACATTTTTAAACTTGTCAGGGACATTACGCCGGAAAAAATCAAAATTTTGCCGTTTATTTATGTTGATTGCGGAACGGAAGACTTTTTGATCAAAAATAACCGTGACTTCACTTTGCTTCTTGCCGAAAAGAAAATCCCGCACGAATTCCGCGAACTTCCCGGCGTTCATGATTGGAAATTCTGGGATTCGCAAGTTCAAGAATTTTTGCGATTAAGTGATAAATTTATTACTAAATAAACTGAAAATAGAAATGAAAAAAAGGCTTTCCAATATAATTGGAAAGCCTTTTTTGAATAAGTTTTTATAAAAATTATTCTGTTCCTTTTAATTGTTTCAATAATCCTTCCGCGCCGGTAACATTCGCCACCGGAGTTGCTGCCTTTCCGACTTGAACGGCTTTTTCCGCTGCGACGATTGCATCTTGTTTCTTGCCCATTTCGTTTAATAAGCGGGCTTTCAAAAATAATGCCGGATATTGTTCGGAAATTTTTGATGAAGTTTCGAGCCAACCGACCGCTTCGGCATAATTTGCCGTAAGTTTTGAATCTAAAACAAATCTTGCCGCATCAATCGAATTTACGACCATCATTCTTCGCGCCGTATTCAAAAATCTGGTGTTGAGATCGCCGACATCGAGTTTGAATGGCACACGAACTTTTTCCCAAGCGATCACGACATCGGCGGTCGTGTCGGTTACATTATCAACGTCAATCGCCATCGTTTCCTTAAATTCGCCGGAAACAGGTTTGACATTGACGCGCAATGCATCTTCTTCGGGTTTGTAATTAAAACTGCCCCACTGATTCCACGTTTTATTAAAAATTATTGTCCATTCGTCTTTATTCGGGATCGTGTGCAAACTATATTTGCCTTTCGGCAGTTTTTGACCATTGATCATCACGTCTTTTGAAACTTCAAAAACGGTTGCTTCATTTGCGCCTGTTCTCCAAACTTCGCCGAAGGGAACTATCGGCTCTTCACTTTTATTTCCCCAAACCTTTCGATCTTTGATATTCGGGCGATTATAAATAATTGCGACTTCGGTATCTCCAATAGTTTGCGATACCGCCGAACGCTGACTTGCCCGCGGCAGAGTCAACTGTGCGAAAACATTTGCCGTTAAGACAAATGTAATTATTCCGATTAAATAAATTGTTTTTTTCATATTACTTCTCCAGACTTTCTTATTAAAATTTAAGTTTTTTCTAATCTTTGCCGCGCTCTTTGAACAAAAAGTTTAAGCATTTCGGCAATTCTTTTGTTCATTTCACTGCTGATCAAAGATTCGCCCGCAAGCGGGGCTAGCAAATGTAATTCAGTGGCGGATTTACGGCGCAATTCGACTGTTTGCGAAAATTGAACAATTGTTATATTTGCGTCGGCTTCAATATAATCAACCGCATACCGCAAAAAATTTTTCGTTTCGCCGCTAATCGGCAGCCATTCCATTCGTTCGCCGTTATCTTCAACCAACTCTACCGAAAATTTTTGAATAAATGAACCGAAAAACGGAATAGCGGCGCGAATTTTCCAATGTGTAATGCCTTTTCCGTCTGTATGAATACTTTCAATATCGGGCATCAATTCTATAAAGTTCTTGACCTGCGAAAAAAATTCCCGCACCTCGTCTAAGTTAGTTTTAACTTCAAATTTATCTTTAAAGTCAGCACGAATTGTGAACATAGTTTTAATAGTCTAAAGTTTCAAGTCCAAAGTTCAAAGTTCAAGAGTTAATTAAATTGACTCTTGAACTTGAAACTTTGGACTGTTGAACTTTTAAAAAGCCCCGTTAAACAGCATCGAATTTATAAAGGGTCGCGTCATCGAACGGAAAATCCCACGGAAAAACGGTTCTTCTGTGAAAAGAATTACATGTCCCGAACCGGTTGGCTCATCAATTAAATATGACGTTCCTTTCAAAAGTCTTTCCGTATTTCCTTCCCAAACAAAACCTGAAATTGTTAAAGGTTTTTTCGGACTTTTTTCAAAAATGACGGCGTTTGTTCCTTCTTTTGAAATACGGAAAAAATAACCTGAAGCTAATAAAACGGGAATTTCATTGTCATTCAAACCATAGGTCAAATAATTTGTACGATCAACAGTTCCGCGCATAATTGCGCCCGGAATTCCTTCGGGAACTGCACCGGCACTTGCCGAAGGCGAAGCGATTGGCGGCAAAATTGCTCCGACCGCGCTATCAGCTTTATCATTTTCAGAAATCGGAGTCGGCGAAGTTTCTGCTTCTTTGCGCGTGTCTGGCGCAGAAGTTTCGAGGGTTTTGCCTTTTTCTTCATCGTCGGTGCTGCCGACGAGTTTTGCTGAAGTCAAACCGACATCTTTGAGCGCGGCAAAAACGGACGCGCCGCGAACTGTGATCAAAGTTCCGCCATTTGCAACCCATTCTTTGAGTGCGGAAACTCCGCCGCTTCCCAAAGCTCCGAAATAACGTCCGGCAGAACCGTCCGGCATAATTAAAACATTGTAGCCTTTCAAACCGCCGCTGCGAACCGAATTTATCGTCATCGGCGTGAATTTGATGCCGTAGCGGTCGAGCGTCCACCAGATCGAACCGTAACTTGTCTGATCAATACCTTCATCGCCAACCATTGCGATTTTGGGAGTCTGGAGCGAATAAACATTTTCACCACCAACGCCGGTGTCGCCCGCTTCATTGTAGCCTGTATTGACCGCAGTTACGCGCACGCCGAGTTCTCCGGCAAGTTTAGCAACCGCATCGTGAACCGTTTCGGTATTTCTTGTAACCCGGACGACAAATGTTCCCGGATTCCAACTTCTTCCGGCGGCATTCAGAGGTCGGGCGGCAACCGAAACTCGAAAGCCTTGTTGGGCAAGCCGCAGAGCCATCACGCCCGCGCCGTCCGTGTCGTAAGGAATTATATAAGCGATCTGCGCTCGTCCCGAAACCGAACCTGTTTTAATTTGATCAAGATAGTCCTGCGTAACGACATTTGCACCGACATTTCCGGCATCTTCCGTCCAAAAAGCATCAATTCCGAAAGCCAGCGGCAAGTTCCAAGCCGTAATGTCATAAAATCCGTAACCTTCTTTGGAATTGGAATTTCCGCGAAGCTCATTGCGGCGAAAACGCGCCATATTATCTTTGACAAATTCATCGTCCTGCGGCGTGTCCTGTTCCATCAAAGACTTTATCCAGATTCTTTGCGGTTGGTTTAACTCGACAATATACGAACCTGCGGGAAAAGTTTTTGAAACTGCGGGCGCATCTTTTTGCATATAAGTATGCGCTTTTGTCGAATTAAATGAAGATGTCGCAACCTTAACTTCAACCTTCGCATTTCGCAGAATCTCGATCATTTCAGCAGTCTTTACCGAGTCTTTTTCAGGCAGAATTACGATTCGTTTTAACTTTTCTTTGGCATAATCATCCAAAGCCTTTCTGCGAAAATCGTAAAAATCCTGCAAACGCTGCTGTTTGTTTTTTGATAAAACATCTAAAGTTGCCATCGAAGCAACAAAATGTTTCGCAATAGCCGAACGCAGAGTTACGATTGTTCCGTCGTCGCGTGTCCAACGCAAACCTTTAAAACCGCCGCCGTCCGTTTCGTAAGTCATTCCGATTGCGCCGTTTAAAGACGGAAAAGTATCCCAGTATCCCGGATAAAAAAGATCGAAAATATCGCGCACGTAATAATCCCATTTTCGGGCATCGAACTGGGCGGCGTTGGCGCGTCCGAATTTATCAAGCCAATTATTTGTAACGGGTTGCGGCAGATTCGGATTAATCGGCAAAGCGGCTGGCGGAAAGAAAAACTGCGAGGGTTGTCCGTGATGGTCAACCGCAACCTGCGGATTCCATTCCAAAAAGGCTTTTTGCATATTTCGGGTTTCTTTCTGTGTTGTCGCAATATTGTCGCGGTTCAGGTCAAAACGATAATGATTTAATCTGCCATAAATTGACCAAGGTTCGCGGTGTTCTATTGCCGCACGATTCGGATCGCCGACCGCAACCGAATTATACCAAGTCGCAAATCTTTCGTGTCCGTCGGGGTTTTCGCCTGTTATAATTAAAACAACCGTATTTTTCAAAATATCTAGAGTTTGCGGTTCGTTTGAAGAGGCGAGTTGATAAACGACCTGCATCATTGTTTCAAATGAAGCCGATTCGTTGCCGTGAATCGTATATGCCATCCAAGCAATTGCCGGAGTGTTTTGTGCGATTTGCGCTGCTTCGCTCGCCGTAGTCGTGCGCGGATCGGTGAGCTTAGCGACATTTGCGCGAATCTGTTCAATTCGCGCCATATTTTCCGGCGAGCTGATCGCAACAATGTGCTGCATCCGATTTTCATTGGTCAAACCGATGTCATATATCTTCACGCGGTCGGAAGCGGTTTTTTCAATTGCATTGATGACCTGTTCCATCTGTGCGTAGGTCGTGTGCTGTTCGCCGACATCAAAACGCAAAATGCTTTGCGGACGCGGAACTTCGGCTCGATATTCGCCGCGTGTGTAAAAATCGAACTTTTCTTCTTCCTGTCCAAAACTAATTTGAGTAAACGAAATACAAAAAATGACGACAAACAAAAGACTTTTTATTCTCATTATAATTTCTCGGATTTTCAGAGTTGTTTTTGTAGAACTTGTTTTTTGATATTAAACTTGTAAATGTTTAAAAGCAAAAGAGTATGAAAAATTTTCAAGATAAAAATTGTCCGAATTGCGGTTCAAATAAATTAAAAAGTTGGGAAGATTTAGATGATGAGCAGAAATTCTTGGTCGAAAGATTGCCCGGAAATACTGAGTTTTCGCTCGAAGAAAGAAAAAAGCACCGCTTTTGTGTACGGTGCTTTTTTGAAGATTCCGAGAAAAGGGAAATTAAAATTTGATTTCATAATTGTTCCTTGAGTTTTTTTGAAATCTCACGCGCCAGATTTTTTGCCAGACTGCCCCATGAAGTCGTTTCTCCGGCGGCGATTACTGTTCCGCTTTTGGTGTCAAAGACGCGCCAAACGTAGCGGTGCGTGATAAGCGAAAGCGGCACAAATCCGATTTCAATGTGAAGGTCTGCGCCTTCTTTATAGCGCACGATATTTAGATTTAAATCTTTCCATTCCTTGCGTTTAAGTAATTCTTTTTCGAGTGCTTGCCGTGACGGATGGAGTGAGGATTTTTCTATCGCAATTGTTTTGGCGGAAATTAAGGCTTCTTTTTGTCCTAAAATTATATATGAATCGGGAGTCTTTTTAGGCAGTATGTTACCGAAAAAACCAATATTATTTTCTTGAACTTCGGTTTTTGAATCCGTTTTTGAGATTTTCTCCATCATTAAAGAAATAACTTCGTCGGCAACTCCTGATTTTTTCAATTCGATCAACGCCTGCGTCGTAGTATCATATTTACCGAGTGTTTCGTTGACTTTGCGGACAATTAGATCTTTACTCAAACCGGCGCGTGTCATCAAAATTATTTCGTTATTTGTCAGCGTTTCGGATTGCGAAAATGAAGCGTGTGCAAACAAAAGGATTAAAATCGTTGTCGTTAAAATTTTCATAAACTATTTGTCTTCTCCGACTGCTTCGATTGTTACACCGGATTTTGTCTCAAAAGTCGGAATAAACAATTTCCGCGAACTTTTACTCAATTTTAAAACCGCAAAATCGTCGCCAGTTTTAATTGTTACCCAATGTCTGCGGTGTTTTGTAAAACCGAGTGGAATTGCCACTAATAAAAGCGGCGGAAAAAGAACGGAAGCCGCGCCGAGTCCTAAGCCGGTTTTCCAACGCGGATTTTTTGAGTAAGAATACTCCGCACCTTTTATCTCGGAATAGTTAAATCTTTTTTCCAACGATTTATCTTTGGAAACGATGTGTAGAGAATCTTCATAAAATGTAACAATTACCGAAGTTTCTTTACTTTCAGCACCATTTGGCAGAAGTATTTTTATTTCACTGAATATTTCGTTTTTGGGATTATTTTGCGCCCCAATAATCAAAGCGGAATTTATCAAAATTGCAAAAATTAACAAGCGAACAATATTTTTCATAATATTTTCCTTTGATGAAGGTTAGAATCGAATTTAAACTAAAGAATCATCATTAATAATTTCAAATGTTACACTTTTATCAAGTATCACACTCTAATCTTTCAGAATATTTTCAAAAGAAGATCGAATATTGAGCCGGTGAAATGTAAGTTTTTCGTGCAAATCAGTTATGGAATTAAGGTTTAATCTTTGAGTAATAGTTTGCAAAGCCTTCGGATTTGCTACCGGAAGCAGTGTCGAACGTCCGATTATTAAACGCAAATTATGATCGAGTTGCGATAAAAATAAATAACCTTTTGAAAAATTTTGAAAATCTTTTTCTGTCAGTGAACCGTTTTCGCGCAATTTTTGAAGCGTTCCGGTTGTCGAACGATTTTCCGAATCGTCCGGCACATTGTCGCACAGTTGCAGAAATCGTGTGGCAAAATAAACGTCCAACATTCCGCCTTCGCCAAATTTTATGTCAATATTTTTCCCTTTTCTAGCCGACGATTTTTCTTTTTCCAGCCGTTCGCGGACACGCCAAGTTTCATTTCGCAAATCTGCAATTTCTGCATTTTGCGCGTTTTGATGGATAATATTTCGGGCGGCAATTGCGGTTGACTTTGCCAATTCCAAATCGCCCGCAACGCCGCGAAGTTTGACGTAAGCAAGCCATTCCCAAATTGCAGAACGATTTTCTAAATAATTAAGAAATCCCGATTTACTCGAACTCGTCGCTCCATTTTTTCCGTCAGGACGAAGCCGCAAATCAACGCGATAAAGAAGTCCGTCGCGTGTCAAACTCGAAAGAGCTGTGACAAAAATTTCAACCGCACGGGCGTAGAAAGTCCCAAGTTCCAAGTCCAATGTCCAAAGTCTTTGCGATTCTTGCGATTTCTTACTTGAGACTTGAGACTTGAGACTTGGAACTGAGCCGTAGATGAGAACTAAATCTAAATCCGACCCGTAATCCATTCCGCCGCCGCCGAGTTTGCCGAGTCCTAAAACGGCAAAAGGAAAGTTTTCAATCTCAACTTTGAAACGATTTTCAAGTTCGCTTTTTGTAATTAAAACCGCTGTTTCAATGCTCGCTTCGGCAAGTTTAGTTTGCAAAACCTTTGTTTGTTTGCGGCTCAATTTTCCAAAAACGTCAAACGAAGCAATTTCAAGCAAATATGCCGACCAACTTTTTCGCAAAACAGACAATTTTTCGCTGAAAGAATTCTTTTCTTGACCGACTAATTCAATCAACCTTTCTTTATAATTTTTTTCCAGAAAATCATCCGACTTTAATGGCAGATTTTTGATTAAATTCGGGTTTGCCGCAATCATTTCGGCAAAATGCGGCGAAACTTTGCAGAAAGAATTCAACGAATCACGTTTTTCTCTTTTTAACTTTCCGGCAAATTCCGATTTTTCCAGCGATGAAATAATCTGTTTATAAGCCCTTGAAGACTTGGTTTCAGTCGGTAATTCATCAATTGTCGAATCAACTTCGGAAAATATTTTCTCCGAGCCGATTTGTTTGTCGGAATCGCTGATTTCCTCAGGTTTTGTTTGAGGTTCGAGCGTTTCATTGCCAAAAATTCTCGTAAATATATCATTGACGTTTTTTGTATGAGTTTGTAATACCTCATCAAAATCAGCAATTGCCAAAAAAATCATCTGTTTGGCAACCATCAACCGTTTTTCCGAATCGTCCGGCACGATATGAGTTTGCAAACCATTTTTCATTTGAAGCCGATGTTCCAAACGGCGCAAAAATGAGTAAGCCTCGAATAATTGCGTTAATTCGTTTTCCGTGAACAATTTGCGGTTGGCAAGACGATCTAAACTTATCAAGGTGTGAGAAGCGCGAATCCATTCATCCTTACCGCCATATGCAAGCTGCAATGCTTGGGCGATGAACTCTATTTCGCGGATTCCGCCTTTTCCGAGTTTTACATTGAAACCTTTATCAGCATTCTTTTCAACATTTATCTGCTCTTTTGAAAGACGAACATTTCGCAAGGCATTTTCAACCGTTTCATCAGTTGAAAAAACTTTTGACTTAACTTTTTCAAAGAATTCATTGAAAATCTCCGCGTTTCCGGCGGCGGCGCGTGAACGAATCAAAACCTGACGTTCCCAAGTTCGCGCCGTTGTTTTGTAATAATTTACGGCATCCTTCAAAGAAATTGCCGCTGTGCCGACGCGACCATTGGGGCGCAGACGCAAATCAACCCGATACGCTGCGCCTTCGCCGGATTGTCCGCCGACGAGTTTTGAAACGAACTGTGCAAGTTTTACGAAATATTCGCGGTTTGTAATCGAATCTTTCGCGCCTTGACCGGAAGTTTCCCCTTCGCTTGAATACAAAAAAAGCAGATCAATATCGGAAGAATAATTAAGTTCCTTTGAACCTAATTTCCCAAGCGCGACGATACATATTGTAGATTGAATGGCTCTATTATTTTCATCCGTTTCAAAAGGCGTTCCGTAACGATTATTTTTTTCCTGAATCGCAATTCGCAGAGCATATTCCAAAATCGCATCGGCAAGATTTGAAATTTCTTCAGTCGTTTCGGCAATTGTGCCGAGATTTCGGATGTCGTGAAGATAAATCCGCAAAAGTTCGCGGCGGCGAAAACGTGCTAATAAAACATTGGTTTCGAGTTCGGAATTTATCAGATTGAAACGCGCCAGCGATTCGAGAATTTCATCTTTTTCGCGCACTTTTTGCGATGTTTTTTGTTTCTTTAGCCAAGAAATATAACCCGGATTTTGCAAAAGCGTGGCAGCAAGCAAAGGGCTGAACGAAGCCAGCGTCAAAACATCGGAAAGCAATCCGGCATCTTTCTTTAACTTTTTTGCCTCGAACGAAAATTTCTCTGTAAAATTAATAAAAAAACGCTCTGCTGATTCCGGGTCGGGCAAATCTTGTATTAGTTTTTGTATATTTTCGTCTGACATTTAGCGAAAGCGTTTTTTGTTAATTTTGTATTTCTTTAGTTTATAACCGATTATTCTTTCCGTCGAATCGAGTAGCATTGCTGCCTTTGCAACATTTCCGCGCGTAGTTTTGAGCGCGTCCTGAATCAAATCTTTTTCAAAGGCTTCAATCGAAGCATTTAGCGAAAGTTGGGAAATCGTGCCGGAAACTTCGGCAGTTTGCAGAGTCGGCGGCAGATGATGACCGTGAATTACGTTAGAATCACAAACAATCACGGCACGTTCAACGGCATTTTCGAGTTCGCGGACGTTTCCCGGAAAATGATAACTTGTCAACATATCAATCGCCGGAGTCGAAATTCGCCGAATATTCTTGTCGTGTTCGGCTTCGTATTTTTCAACAAAATGCTCGGCAAGCAGCAAAATATCAGATTTTCGTTCGCGCAAAGGCGGTAGAAAAATTGTGAAAACATTCAAACGATAAAATAAATCTTCACGAAAATTGCCGTTAGAAATTTCATCTTCGAGATTTTTATTTGTCGCCGTGATTAAGCGAACATTTACTTTTATTGTTTCGGTTCCGCCGATTCTTTCAAATGCTCTTTCCTGCAAAACTCTCAAAAGTTTAATCTGCGTTTGCGGCGGTAAATCGCCGATTTCGTCGAGAAAAAGCGTGCCGTTATCGGCAAGTTCAAAACGTCCTTTTTTGAGTTTATCCGCGCCGGTAAATGCACCTTTTTCATAGCCGAAAAGTTCGGATTCGATGAGAGTTTCCGGCAACGCGGCGCAATTTACTTTAACGAATGGTTGCTTGGAACGCAAACTGTTGTAATGAATCGCGTTAGCAATCATTTCTTTGCCCGTTCCGCTTTCCCCGCGCAACAAAATCGTCACATTTGAACGTGCAACTTGTGTAACCTGATCGTAAACCTGCCGCATCGGACTCGAATTTCCGATGATCTGTGAAAAATCATATTTTTGGCGCAATTCTTGACGCAGATGAGAGTTTTCTTCAACGAGTTTTTGCTTTTCATCCGCTAATGCGCGGTCAATTAAAACGGAACGCGAAATCATCGAAGCAATAAGTTGTGTGAAAGTTGTGGCTTCTTCAAAATTGAATATTTGTTGATATGGAAATTCGAGACAAATTACCCCTAAAACCTGATTTTGTAACAATATCGGAACAGAAATCAGACTTCGATCTTCATTTTTGGAATGTAGAAATTCGAGGGTCGGTTCGAGCGATTGACGCGGAATTATAATCGGTTTTCCGCTTTCAAAAATCTTTGATAAGAGAGAGTTTTCTACACGTTTTTCCAATCCTCTGAATTCCTTGATCGTGAAACCGTTGATAGCAATCGGATCTAATTTCCCTGTTTCATCCTGTCGAAAAAGAATAAAACTGCGGTTTGTCGAAAGTTTTTCTGCTAAAACCTCCAAAACGAGAGAAAGATTTGCCCTTAGACTCTGAGAATCCATGAGAATTTGACTAATCTCTAAAGCTGATACGATCTTATTTTTTAACATATCTTACAAAATTGTCGGAAAAGCAATATTTTACAGACAAGATTGTAGCAAATTATTTTACTTTTGTTGAGATAATAAGAAACAATTTTGTCGTTTTTACAAAATTGTAATGATAAGAGCAATTATCTACAAAATTGTCGGAAATTGGAGTGAAAATTATTACAATTAGAACTACGAAATCTAAAAATTATACGTTAAACCTAATATCTACATTAATTAAGTTGTTTTGGCATAAATTTTGCCTATGACAAAGTGAAATCAGTTCAATTAAAAAAAATTAAAAATCCTTATTAAAAAAGTTATGACATTAACTCGATATACTAAATTTGTTTCAATTTTTATTTGTCTTTTAGCCTTTCCGGTTCTTACGTTGGCTGAAGATATGAACGAACGGTTGGCGAAACTGGAATCAGCCGCTTCGTCTGCACAGGCAAGTGCTGATAATGCTTGGGTTTTATTATGTTCCGCGCTGGTGCTTTTGATGACTGTTCCGGGACTCGCATTATTTTATGGTGGATTGGTCAGGCAAAAAAATGTCCTTTCAATGATGTTGAAAAGTCTGATTTCAATTGGAATTGTCACCATAATTTGGGCGATTTGCGGATACAGTCTTGTTTTTTCAGATGGAAACGCTTTTATCGGCGGCTTGGATTTTGCCCTTTTAAGAAATGTCGGTGCTGATCCGAATCCGAATTATTCGGCAACTTTGCCACAGCAATCTTTTATGATCTTTCAATTGATGTTCGCAATTATCACGCCTGCGCTGATTACCGGAGCATTTGCGGAACGAATTAAATTTACGGCAAAAGTTGCATTTACATCGCTTTGGGTTTTATTGGTTTATTTTCCGCTCGCGCATATTGTTTGGGGAAACGGCGGATTTTTGAACGCGGCACTCGGCGGAGTTTTTCCCGCATTGGATTTTGCCGGCGGAACTGTCGTTCATATTTCATCGGGCGTTTCGGCTTTGGTTTGCGCGATTTATCTCGGCAAACGAATTGATTACAAAAACGAACCGACCGCACCGCATAATACTGTTTTTAGTTTGATCGGAGCGGGACTTTTATGGTTCGGATGGTTTGGTTTCAATGCCGGAAGCGCACTTTCGGCGAATGCACTGGCGACAAACGCCTTTGTCACAACGCATTTTGCTGCCGCAACCGCGATGCTGACGTGGACGGTGATCGAATGGTATAAACACGGAAAACCGACGACTCTTGGAGCAATTTCGGGTGCAGTTGCCGGATTGGTTTGTATAACTCCGGCAGCGGGTTTCGTTTCGCCGATGTCGGCAATTTTAATCGGCGCAGTTGCCGGAACTGTTTGTTACATAATGGTTTGCGAAGTCAAGAAATTACTCGGGTATGACGACACCCTCGATGTATTCGGAATTCACGGAATCGGTGGAATTGTCGGTGCGATTATGACCGGAGTTTTTGCGACCAGCACAATTAATCCGATTTTCAAAGATTCAACCGGAAATGCTTTACCCGTCGGTCTAATTGAAGGAAATCCGATGCAGGTTGTGTATCAACTCGTCGGAATCGGTATTGCTATTTCTTTTTCAGTAATTGGTTCGATTGTTATTTTGAAGGTTGTGGATCTGGTAATCGGCATTCGGGTCAGCGAAACGGACGAAACCGTCGGACTTGATGCGACGCAGCACGGCGAAACCGCTTACGTTTTTGAAGGCGATTTACTAATTCATATTTCCGCCGAAAATGCCGTTCGACGAGAAAAAACGTCCAGCCAAAAAGAGGTTATTCCTGCCAATAATCTCGCCTACGAAACTGATTGATTTCTCTCACAATTGCCATCGGAAAAAAGACGCAGTATCTCCAGAACTGCGTCTTTTGGCACTTTAAGGTTAAACTCTAAAAGTGCAGAAAAAATTTGAATTCCAAATCGAAGAATTTTATCATCGCAAACGTATAGACGAATTTTTGTTCAACAAATTTATTTCATTGAGCAAAATGTATCTGCGTGATGTGATAAAAGCCGAGAAATGTGAAGTCAACGGCTATACAGTAAATTCGGGTAAAATCCTAAAAAAGAATGATTTTGTCGAAATCGAGGTTGATTTAGAGCGCGAAACAGCGATGAAACCCCAAAAAATGGATCTGGAAATTATTTATGAAGATAAACACATTATCATAATTAATAAACCAACGGGATTGCTTGTTCATCCGACTCACCGCGAAAAAAACGGCACACTTTTAAATGGACTTTCATTCTATTTGAACGATGAAAATACAGAAGTAATTCGTCCGGGCATGGTTCATAGACTTGATAAACACACATCCGGTTTGATAGTTGTGACGAAAAATCAGGCGGCGTTGAAAAAACTAACCATTCATTTTAAACGAAAATTGGTTGAGAAAAGATATTTGGCTATCGTCGAAGGAATCGTAAAAGAAGATGAAGGAAAGATAGTCGCGCCGATTGGAAGATTTGCCGAAGAAAAAATCTGGAATATAAAAGAAGACGGAAAATACGCGGAAACGCGCTTTTGGGTTAAGCAAAGATTTGATGATAAAACGCTTTTGGAACTCGAACCCGTAACGGGCAGAACAAATCAATTGCGAATTCATTGCGCTCACATCGGTCATCCAATTTTGGGCGATGTTCGTTATAACGGACGTGAATTTTCGAGGCTTTGTCTTCACGCTTTTCGGCTCGGTTTTCATCATCCAAATTCTAATGAATGGATTGAATTCGAGATAGCACTGCCGGAAGAAATAAAATTATAAAAAAAATGATTCGTTAAATAAACAATTGAAGCTGATTGATTATGTTAAAAGAAAATGATTTTGCTTACGACGAAATGGCTTATCCGAGCTTTGTGCATTCGCAGACACATCCTGACAGATTGGCAACTATTGCAACTCTTTTAGGATTAAAGCCGCAATTGACAGAAAAATGCCGCGTTTTGGAACTCGGATGCGGCGACGGAACAAATATAATTGCGTTTGCAAATGGTTTGCCCGAAAGTGAATTTGTCGGAATTGATCTTTCTCAAAAACAGGTCGAATACGGAAATTCGATAATTGATTCGATTGGATTAAAAAATCTGAAACTTTTGAATGCAAATATTCTGGATTTGAATCGCGCTGAATTCGGTGAGTTCGATTATATAATTGCTCACGGAGTTTATTCGTGGACACCGGAAAAAGTGCGCGATAAAGTTTTGGCAATTTGTCGTGAAATGCTGACAGAACAGGGAATTGCATTTGTCAGTTACAACACTTTGCCCGGTTTTCATTCGCGGGAAATGGTACGTGAAATTGTTATTTATCACACACGAAATATTAACGAACCCCAAGAAAAGATTGATCAAGCTCTTGGTTTCTTAGAATTTTTGAGTAAATCGGTAAATGAACCTGTTTTGTATAAAAATCTTTTGACCTACGAATTTCAAGATATTATAAAAAGTTCTCCCCAAGTGATTTTTCACGACGCTTTGGAAAAAGATAATACGCCCGTTTATTTTCATCAATTTATGTCGCACGCGGAAAAGCATAATTTGCAATTTTTATCCGAAGTCGAATATTTTACAAAAAAAGATGCTCAATTTAACTCAGAAATCCGCGAAACTTTGGAAAAATTCGGCGATGACTTGATCAGCCGCGAACAATATATTGATTTCTTCAGCAATCGGCGTTTTCGTCAAACTCTACTTTGCCGAAAGGAACTTCAAATCAGCAATGAACCTCAGGTAGAATTTATAAAAGACCTGCGAATTAGCGGAGGTTTCAGCGCGAAATCGGAAAATTGCAGCCTTGCTCCGAAAACAGTAGAAACTTTCATCGGAAACAATGACACTCAATTTCAAATTGATCATTCTTTAACAAAAGCCGCGCTTGTAAGTTTAGGGAAAATTATGCCGCATTCAATTAATTTTCAAGAACTTGTCCAAAAGTCACAGAAATTAATTGAGGAAAAATTAAGCGAGAAAGTTGATATTACTGAAAATGATGAGAAAATTTTGGCAGAAGTTCTATTGCAGATCTACAATGTCGGATTGGTAACTTTTTGCGTCCAAGAACCTAGTTTTGCAGACATACCCGGCGAAAAGCCACTCGTTAGTAGATATATAAAATGGCAAATTGAAAACGGGTTTGAAAATATCACGACACTGCGGTTTGAAAATTTGAGCATTCAAGACGAACTTGCCAGAAAAATTTTGGTGCTTTTTGATGGAACACGAACACGCGAAGATGTCTTGCGGGAGTTAGAAAAACACACGGAATTTGAAAATGAAGAAGAAAAAGAAAACTTCTCGAATAATCTGCCGGAAACTTTGGATGAACATCTAAACAGAATGTCCGAGTTCGGGATTTTTGTGAAATAATAAAATGAAGACTGTGGAATTAGAAAAATAAGAAAACCATTCGGAGTAGATGAAAGATGAGAGATCATAGATGAGAGATTTTATCTATCAGTTATCATCTTTCATCTTTTATCTATTCCGATTTTGTACGATGTTTATTGCTTCAAAGCATATTCTTCCAGACATTTTTGACACAAACAATCAGCGAATTTTGACTTTAAATCTTTCCTGATTTCATCTGTTAATTCCAATTTCATACACCAACAACCTTTCAAAGTCGCGCCGCAGAGGAATTCTTTGCCGCACGACTCGCAAATTGACGGCTCTTTATATTTTTCGGAAATAAAACCGAGTGCCTTTTGTAATTTCATTGAAAAATTATTTTAATTCAACCGATATCGTAATATCCAAATCAAGATTCTGGTCGGAAAGATTGCCGACTTCAAAAACAAAATCTCCGGTTTCGTTGAACACGGCAGTCAACATATTTGTAGCCTTGTAATCATCGGTTTTCTTGATTGGTTTCGGGTCAAGAATTAATTTTGCATTTCCCTTGTGAAATCTGAGCCGTGCATCTTTCGAACTTGTCGAAAGAGTAAGTAATTGACCTTTTTGTCCTGTGACAACGAAGCGTTTAAATTCATCTCTTTTCGGCAATTTCATATTTAGCGAAGTTTGGCGGGCTTCGTTTGCAAATAGTATTCTGACCGGCGGATAAATCTCATCCTTTGTTTTTTCACCGATTTGCGACAAAGAACCGTCAACCAGCCGATATTGTGTAGTTTCAGCAGTTTCGGCACAACAGGCATTGCCTTCTAAACCCGGACGGCTCCTTTCGACGGAAATTATACCGCCTTCGACTTTTACATTTCTCAATCCTCCCAAAGCGCGGTCGCCGCCTTCAATGCGGGTTAAAAGTTCGGGGTTATCGTCTTTGATACCATAAACAAAACCTTCAGAATAACTCTCGATTCCGCCATTGCTGCAAGTTGTTAAAATTATTGCTTCATCAATTCCATCGCTGTTCATATCGCCGTAAATTATTTCGTATGGGCTGAAATATTTGCGTTCATAAACAGGTGCGGGTGGTGATTTTTTCTTTTTCTTTGTCACTTGCGGAATTAGTTTTTCTTCAAAGAATGAGCCATTGGTCACGGTCAAACTGCGCGGTTGAGAATTTCCGCAACCGGGCTGATAAGTGAAATTTTTAAAATCAATCTTTTTGATGTCGGTCTGAGCAAAAGTGAAAGCGACAAAGATGAGATTAGTAAACAAAAGTATTTGTAAAGTCTTTTTCATAGAAAATTTTCTCCGAATTCAATTTAAAAGTTAGAGTCTTAACTCCAATATTTCAAAAACTTAAATGATTTCAAAACACTCTAACACAAAGCACAAACAGCGCAAAGAAGATATAGATGTGTATATTTTGAATGAATGAAAAATTTTGTAATGTCAGTAATTTATTGAATGATATGAGTCAAGGAAGTTTTGCCGATACCGTAAAGCGGCTGACCGGACATTTTTCCTGTCATTTTTTCGCCGTCAAAAACAATTTCGCCATTGACTATAACTGAAGAAAATCCATTTGCATATTGATGCGGATTTTCAAACGTCGCTTTATCGGAAATGGTGTTTTCATCAAAAATGACGAGATCGGCGGCGAAACCTTCACGGATCAAACCGCGATCTTTTAAATTAAAAGTTTGCGCGGGCAGAGAAGTCATTTTTCTGATCGCATCTTCGAGCGAAATGATTTTCATTTCGCGGACATATTTCGCCAAAACTCTCGCATTATTGCCATAACCGCGCGGATGCGGCATTCCTTCGCCGAAATCTCTGACACTTGAATCGGACGCGATCATTGTAAAAGGTTGGCGCATAATATTTTGGACATCTTCTTCGTTCATCACGCGATAAACCATTCCCGCGCCGCCTTTTTCATACATTTCAAAAATCTGTTCGATCTGCGCGTCGAGTTTGTTTTTGCCGCGCACCATTTTTGTAATTTCAGGGATATTTTTGCCGTTAAATTCAGGATTCGGCGTGTAGCTGGCGACATAAGCAAAACTGAAATCTTTGAAGTTTTTCTTTTTCAAATCTTCTTTTAATTCAGCGATGATCTTTTTGCGTGTTTCAGGATCGGCAAGGCGTTTTTTGCCTTCTTCGCGTCCGCCGGCGACTGACCAATTCGGCATTCTCGCGTCCAAAGACGTTGAAGAAGCCGTGTAAGCATATTGGTCAACCGTAACTTGAAACCCGCGTTTTCGCGCATCTTCAACCAAACCGATGGTCATCGGCGATTCGCCCCAAAGTGCTTTGCTGGAAATCTTAAAATGTGAGATTTCAACCGGAAGATTTGCTTGTTCGCCGATATTTATCGCTTCTTTGATTGCTTCGACGACTTTTGTTCCTTCATCGCGGATGTGGCTGGCGTAAACGCCGTTATATTTAGCGGCAATTTTTGCGAGTTCAACAACTTCTTCGGTTTTCGCAAATGTTCCCGGAACGTAAATCAAACCCGTTGAAAGCCCGACTGCGCCGTCTTTCATTGCTTGTTCGACAATTGAATTCATTTTTGCCTGTTCTTCGGCGGTCGGCGGACGATTGTCCGTTCCCATCGCTTTTGAGCGCACCGAATTATGCCCGATCAAAGTTGCAAGATTGACGGCAAGCGGTTTTTCCTTGATTCGTCCGAGAAATTCTCCGACATCAGTTGTTGAGCCGCCACAATTTCCCGTAACGAGTGAAGTTACGCCCATTCGAATAAAATTTTCCGCCGCCGGATTATCGTAAATTCCTTCGACGTGAGCGTGAACATCAATAAATCCGGGCGCGACGATTTGGTTTTTGGCATCAATTGTTTGTTTTGCCCTTAAATCATCAAACTGTCCGACACGAACAATTATACCGTCTTTGACCGCAATCGAACCGCGAAACCATGGATTTCCCGTGCCGTCAATAATTCGTGCATTTATAATTACCAAATCATAATTTTCTACCGTCAACGCAGGAGTAATAATTACGTTTGACGCAAAAAACGAAGCAAGTATAAAAATCGCAAAGATGTTTTTTAACATTTGAAAATTCTCCCAAAACTTAGATTTTTTCAGCAATAGTTTCGCCGTGTTCGGTGTAATCGTCGTGCAAATTAACGGGTTTGCCTTTTTTGCGAAGCCGTATATTCAGAATTTCGACAAACACCGAAAACGCCATTGCGCCGTAAATGTAGCCTTTCGGAATGTGTTGATGAAAACCTTCGGCAACGAGCGTAAAGCCGATCAAAAGCAAAAACGAGAGCGCAAGCATCTTGATCGTCGGATGTTTTTCAACAAAATTTCCGATTGGCGCGGCAAAAAACATCATCGCCACAATCGAAACAACAACCGCCGCAATCATCACCCAGATATTATCAACCATCCCGATTGCCGTAATGACGGAATCAAGCGAAAAGACAACATCAAGTAAGGTAATTTGAACGATTACGCTAACAAATGAAGCATAAACTTTCTTCGCCGCGTTTCCTTCCGCGCCTTCGAGCGAACCGTGAATTTCGTGCGTTGATTTACCGATCAAAAACAAACCGCCGATCAGCAAAATCAAATCGCGTCCCGAAACCGCTTGACCCAAAATCGTAAAAAGCGGTTCGACAAGCCCCATCACCCAGGTCAAAGAAAACAGCAAAATCACGCGCATCACGAGTGCCAGCGAAAGCCCGATAAATCTGGCACGAGGTTGTTGTTCAGGGGGAAGTTTTCCCGACAGAATCGAGATAAAAATGATGTTATCAATTCCGAGAACGAGTTCCAGAACCGATAAAGTTAAAAACGCGATCCAAATTTGCGGGTCGGCAATCCATTCCATTTACAGTAAATTCTCCCAAGTTGTAGTTAGATTTAAAAAAACTTTTGATTTAATAAACTAACGCAAATGAAAAAAAATCTCATCTTTAATAAACGATTTTTCGCTTGTATAAAAAAATCAGAATGAATAACGCAAAACGAATTGCATACTTCGCGGACTGCCTTGAATAGCGGTGAAATTTGCAAAATTTGTCGGAGTTTGCACGGCATTTTGGGGATTGAGTCGGACTTTGTAATCATCGGTGCTGATGCCGCCCATTTTTTGCGTGTTGGCGAGATTGAAAATTTCCCAGCGGAATTGAAACTTATGATTTTCCCACGGCAAATTGAAAGTTTTGCCAAATCCTAAATCAATCACCGAATAACCGGGCAGACGAAAAACATTACGCTCTCCCGTTTCGCCCGGAAAGGCGTTGCGGAAACTGCGATAGGCTTCCAAAGTATTACAGCCGAAAAGCGAGCCACCGCGCATCGGGCAGGTTTGCACATTGGCGGTGCGCGTCGTGTAACTTGCATTACTCCAATTTGTCGCGTTTCCGTTGTCGGTCGGCGCGGAGATCGGCAAGCCTGAGTTGTGGCGGAAAATTCCGGTCAATTGCCAGCCGCCGATGAATAAATCGGCAAATTTATTGACGTTGCCGAAAATCGTTTCGCCGCGTCCGAAGGGCAATTTGAAAATGGCATTGGCGTTGATGATGTGGCGCGAGTCGAAATCGGAAGCGGCATAGAAATCTTCCGGTCGAGAAGGATTGATGATAAATCCCGACTCGGAAAAAACACTCGTGTTTTGCAGACGCGAGCCGTTATCCGAAGATTTTGAGATTGTATAATTAAAATCCATCACGAGCCGCGTTCCAAGTCTTTGGCGAACCGAGAAAGTTAAGCCTTGATAATCGGATTTGCCAATCGAACTGATCGCCGCGTAAGAGCCGAATTGCGGTTGATAAAAAATATGTTCGCCCGGAAAACGGCTGGATAACTGTGATAAAAAAAGTTGAGCGGTTGTCCAGTCATAATTTGTTCCACAACTGCCCACGCCCCCAGATACTATTGAATAGACGGCTTGCGTTTGGTTATAACTGCCGTTACATCCCAAAAGTGTGGATAAATTTGCCGGAAACAAATTGGCGAAATAGGGAATTTGCGGGATTTGCGAAACAGCCGTGCCTTGTTGTCGGAGAATTTCCAACTGTGTCGCCGCCGTGAACCAATCCGTTCCCGATTGCGTGTCAACAAAATTGGCGACTGCCGTTGCATCACGCGCTTGCAGGAGATTCCGCGCTTTGCGTCCGAGATACGAAACCGAAACGATAAAACCGGCGGGCAAAGTGCGCTCGTAGGTCAAATTCCAACTGTAATTTATCGGCGAAACCCGATTTTCATCAAATCCGCCTTCAATTGTCGTCGGATACTCTTGATTTTGGGGTTGAATCGGAAAAGTCAGATTGCTGGTTGGAATTGTCAAATTTGGTAAATTTCGGATGTTTTGGTTAAAGCCGGTGAACGGCGGTCCGGGATTACCTGTCAAATTATAGAAGTATAAAGGGATTTCCGAACTCGATGAGAAGCCCAGAAAATTAAAGGTATCGTATTGAGCGACAATTATCGGCGTTAAATGATCATTCGTAACGGCGAAACCGCCGCGAATAACCGATTCGTTATTTCTGCCAAACAGCCAGCCTAAAACCTTCTTTTTCCAAAATTCGGCGACCACGCAACGGCAATGCGCGGCTGAAAATTATTTTTGTCCCATTTGTAAAGCGGAGATTTGCCGTTAACCGGACCCGCAAGGTCAAAAACAATCGGTTGATTGTAAGGTGTGCCGTTTGCCGCGCCTGCCGCACGGCGTTCAAAATATTCGCTTAAAGCAATATTCGGTTTGACTTCATAACCGCCGGCTTCATAAACCGGACGGCTCAAATCGTAGCGCAATCCGAAGGTTGCCGTCAGATTCGGCAAAAGTTTCCAAATATCCTGAACGTAAAAATCGTATTCTTCGTTTTTGTATTCACGGTCACGCGGAGTTCCGACAGGTTGAAGCACACCGTCGCGCAAAAAAGTAAATCTCGCCGTATATCCCGAATATCGTCCGACAACGGCTGTTACCGCGTCTTGAACGCTCCGGCGTTGGTCATCGGGAATTTGATAACCGAAAAAGTTTAGCCGATTCGTAATCGAATTTCCATTGCCCGGATAAAGTATAGAATTTAAGGTTGCCGTATCCAAAGAACCGGCAAAAGCTCGCACACGACTGCTAATAAACCGGATATTCGTTCCGAATTGAAAAGTGTGGTTTCGCCAAAGCCGGGAAACGTCGTCGGTGATGTTGTGAACCGAATCAATCGCGGAAAATGTCCGTCCCGCCAAACGCGGAGAATAGACACGGGCGAAAGAAATCACATTGTCGTTCGAATCGCGGAGACTGGAATTAGCATCACGGCTCAAACCGTATCGGAAATTGTTGAAGATATTATTACTGATTGTCCAATTATGACCGACCGCAAAACCGTATGGATGACTCCACAAAGACGGCACGGGCGTATCGGGAAACTGCGGTGCTGTTGTTTCAAAATCGTCAATATAATTGGCGCGGAAAAACATCTGCTGTTTGGCATTGAGGTTAAAATCAAGGCGCAAAACGTGCGAATTCTTTTTGATTTTATTGTCGGCGTTAAAGCGAAAACCGCCGGTGTTCAGTCTGTCGCCCGTTTCAAAACTGTTTGCGGTGTAGCGCGTCGCGGCATCGGCAAAAACAGAAAGAGCAATCGGATTACAGCCGTTGGTATTCGGAAAAACCGTAGTGATGTTTGAACAATTCAGCGAAGTAATTTGTCCGTTCGTGCTGCTGCGAAAACGCACGATGCCTTGTCCCAAAGTTTCAAGCGGAACGACGCGGACAACCGTCTGTCCGCGATTTGTGCGTTCGCCCTCAAAACTGTAAAAAAAGAAGGCGCGGTTTTTCCAAATCGGTCCGCCGATTGCGCCGCCGAAAATATTCCGGTCGAGTTTCGGGCGTTCCACGCCGTCCCGATTATTAAAAAAATCGTTCGCCGTCCAGCCGGTTCTGCGCCCCGTCAGAAAAATCGCACCGCGCAAATTGTTCGTGCCGCCTTTGGTAACGAGCGAAATTTGTGCGCCTGATGAACGCCCTTGCGAAGCGTTGGCGTTGGTCGTCGTAACGCGAAATTCTTCAATCGCTTCGGTGTTTAAGCGCAAAACCGGATCGAAAATGTTGTTGGTTATCGAGTTATTGACATCAACTCCGTCCAGCGTAATATTCGCCTGATCGCTTCTGCCGCCGGCAACGTAGCCAAATCGCGTAACGCCCGGCTGAAGCGTCAAAAGATTGATGACATCCCGCGCTTCGGTCGGAAGCTGCGTCACTTGCGTTGAATTAAACGGATTTCCAATCGTCGCGTCCTGTGTGTTGAGCAAGGACGCGGCAGTGTCGCCTCTTATAATGACGGTTTCATTGACGCTTCCGACTTCCAAAATGGCGGAAATTTCCGTCGGCGTGTCAACGACGGCGCGAATTTCGTTGACTGCAAATTTTTTAAAGCCGTTCATTTCGACTTCAAGACGATAAATTCCCGGTTGAATCGCGGGAAAAATAAAAGTCCCGCTTTCATTGGTCGTCGCGGAGCGTGAAAACCCTTTTTCAGCGTTTGATAAAGTAACCGCCGCATTCGGGATGATTTCTTTTTGCGGATCGAAAATCGTTCCGCCGATTGAAGTTGTGCCGGATTGCGCGTTGAGATTTGCGCTTAAAAATATTAAAAGTAAAACGGCTTTCAGAGTTAAGAATATATTTAATTTTATTAAGAAATAACGCATTTAAGTTATTAAAAAAACTACGAAGGATTGGAGCGCAAGCGGCTCGCTTGTCCTGTTCGCGCGGAAGCAAGAACGGCAACGGCGTTTGATTACTATAAATTTTGTAGAAATCGAAGAAAATGTCCATTTGTGCTTCGCACCGAATGGACAAGCAAGCGAGCCGCTTGCGCTCCAATCATTTTAATTTCTTGTTAAATTGCCAATCATTTGCCAACATTCCGTAAATCACAAAATCAACAAAACGGTCATGGAGCCATTCCGCCTGACGAATAATTCCTTCTTCTCTAAATCCCAGCTTTTCGGGGATTTTACGGCTCTTAATATTTTCCGCACCGCAGCGCATTTCGACGCGGTTCAGCTTTAATTCGTTAAACGCATTATCAATCAGCACTCGACAGGATTTTGTTGCCAAACCTTTGCCCTGAAAAGATTCTCCGAGCCAAAAACCGATTTCCGTCTTGCGGTTTTTCCAATCGAGATAGTTGTGTTCGATTTGTCCAACCATTTCATTTTCATTCCAAATCCCGACGGCAAACCCTTCATTGTCGGCAAACTGTTTGAGATTGCGCTTGATAAAGGCGTGTGTATTTTCAATTGAACGGTCATCTTTGAGCCACGCCGACCATTTTTTGATGTGATTAAAATTTCTTTCAATTAAGGCGTTTAATTCTTCCGCATCGTTTGGTTTATATAATCGAAGTTCGATATTATTATCAATTTTATGGCTAAAAATCACGGTTATCACTCAATACCTGTCGGACATTCATTTCAACCCGACGCGCTTGACCAATTCAGCAAAGCGCGGATCGTCGCGGAGAACATCAAGAGCCGGCTCGAATCGGATATACGCCATGCCCCATTCCCGTCGTTGATACGACTTCTCCAAATAATCAAGGGCTTTATCGTTGTTACCTGCTTGGGCAGCCATACACGATTCCATGAAGTAAGTCCGTATTTTGCTTTCATCAAATCTTTTAATCCGCTCGCTCCCGACACCCCGCCAACCCGATGTTTGATACGCGGTTTTAAAGGCTTGCAGAGTTTCTTCGTCTGCTTTCTGCACTCCCTGCCATTTCAAAAACCATTCAAAGGCTTCGGTTTCGCTGCCCTGTAGTTTCAAGGTATTAATAAGCCAAGGATAGGCGGCTTCAAAATTCGGGTCCATTTCCGTCACTCGTTTAAATTGAGCGGCGGCTTCTGTATATCGCCGCGCATAATAGAAAGCAATTCCAAAATTTCGCTGGCTAAAAAGCGATGTGGGTTCGAGGTCTATCGCAGTCTTGATTTCCGCAATTGAATCGTCGAAACGCTCGAGAACCATTAGATTCCGCGAATAAACCTGATGCGCCAAAGAGGAATTCGGCTCTAATTCTATTGCGCGTTTGCATTCCAATTCGGCTCCGTCGAAATCCCGTTCGTAAAAAAATTTGTTCTCGCATAATGCACTGTGCGCGTCAGCTAGATTTTCGTCCAACTCTAACGCTCTGTTGATCGCTTCAATTGATTTTTTATATTCTTCGTGCGTATTGCCACTGAAATTAGCCAAGGCGCGGTGGACATGAGCCTTTCCCGCCCAAGCCCGTGCGAATTTCGGGTCAAGCCGAATGGCTTGCTCGAGGAGTTCAACCGCCTTTTGGGCATCCGCCAGGCTTCTTCTGTCGTAAAGATACATCGCTTGCAGATAGAGCCGATATGCTTCTTCATTGGTGGTTCCGTGTTTTGTCGTCGGACTATTTGATGTTGTGGCAAATCGCGCCGATAAAATGTTACCGACTTCGCCCGCGATTGCATCCTGCATTGCAAAAACGTCGCCCGCGTCCTTTTCGCTTTTATAAGTTTCTTCAATCTGCCCGTTCGCCACATTAAAAAGCTGTGCCGTAATGCGGATTTTTCCGCCCGCCAATTGATAATTTGCGGCGAGAACATAATCAACCTGCTGCTCTTTTCCGGCGGCAAGCGGGTCTTGTGCGATGTCCGCGTATTTGCGCGTCGCGCTCAAAGGTCGGACAACGAAACCTTTCATCGCGCTTAGTTTAAGAATTAATAAATCGGCAATCCCGACTTCGTAAATTTCATCGCGGTTCGCTGTGTTGATTGGTTTGAGCGGCAGAACGGCGATTGATTTTTTGTCGCCCGGAAACTTGTTTTTCGGCGAAAATAAATAATAACCAAGCCCGATTGCCAGCACGAGAAAGGCAGCAATTCCAATCGCGGCAATCTTTCTGTTTCCGGCGGACATTTCAACCGCTTTCGCTTTTTCCGCAATTGCTTTGTCGCTGATTTCCAACGGAAATTTCAAAAGAGTAAGTGCCTCTTTGGATTGCTGTTCAGACACAATTTCAGATTGTGCTTGCCCGTTTTGCTTTAATTCACCGTTAAAGCGATAGCCGCGCCGCCGCAGAGTTTCAATCATCGGTTTGCCGTCCGAAGTTTC
This sequence comes from Pyrinomonadales bacterium, assembly GCA_038251885.1. Taxonomy (GTDB): domain Bacteria; phylum Acidobacteriota; class Blastocatellia; order Pyrinomonadales; family Pyrinomonadaceae; genus JAHCHG01. The sequence continues at coordinate 36,244 of JBBSAX010000003.1, forward strand.
GCCCAAAGTCTTTCGCAAAACGTAAATATTTTGATTGAGGTTTGATTCTTCGACAAACGAATTTGCCCAAAGCCGGTTCATCAATTCGTCCTTTGAAACGATTTCGCCGCTTCGCTCAACCAACGCGAGAAGCGTTTCAACAACCTTCGGTGTGAGCGAAATTTCCTCTCCATTGCGCGAAAACATCAAATGCGCGGCATCCAGACGAAAACCTTCGAACTCGTAAATGGCAGAATTACAGGGCTTAACCGCTTTGAAGTTATTTTGAAGTAAATTTGATTTTAAATCTAAAGACATTTCCGATTTCTCCGAAGTATCTTTCCCTACGAAACGCATAAACCGGCGGGAACACTTTTCAATAATTCGATTGAAAAGTGCATTTTACGTCGAAACAACAAATAAAGACAGCCAAAACCAAACAAAAAATGGTTGTCGTTAAAGAAAAATTAGTAAGGAGAAAAATTATGAACGTAAAAATCAGAATATTGGCGACATTTGCATTAGTCGCGTTTGCCATCAGTTTGTTTTCGTCATCGCAAGCAGCATCGGCGGACAGTTTTTGCAAAAAGGTGAGAGGAAATTTAAGCGTTGTCAATAACGGCAACGGCACGACTAGCGGAACAATTACGCAAGGCGGAAAACTCAACGGCACAACCCAAGCAGTTTTTACGAGTGTCTTTACTCCCACCCCTGACCCGAACACCTTTTCCTTCACTGATGACTTAAGCATTACGACCAATCACGGCGACCTAAAAACGCACAACGTCGGTATTTTTGACGGGGCGACAGGATTGTTTAGTGCCATCAACCGGATTGACCCGAACACCAGCACGGGAAATTTCGACGGGGTAACAGGTGTGCTTTACATCAATGGCAAGACGACTGACGGTGGAGCGACCTTCCAAGCGGAAATCACGGGTGAAATCTGCTTTGCAAACTAAAGCCGTATGACTGGAGCGCAAGCGGGGAAACGCTTCCTGCGCTCCAGTCATAGCAAGCGGGAAACACATCCTGCGCTCCGGTCAGTAATTTGACTGACGCATTATATTTTTTCAAATCATTTGACCTCTGTTTTCAAAAAATGTCGCGCTAATAGATGGCGGCAAAAAACAAGACAGCAGAAGAAAAAATTCACAATGAAAAAAAGGAGATTATTATGAAAATTCGTGGAAAATTCTGGAAAACTGCATTGGTTGTGTTAACGGCAACTTTATTTATGACGGCAGCACCGATGAACGGGGCTGCATCTTCGGCGAACTTTACCGTCATTTCACCGGACGACGCGCAGGCGCAAACCGGCAAAACTTACGGCGAGTGGTCAGCCGACTGGTGGCAATATATTTTGGAAACACCAGCGGAAAATAATCCGGCTTTGGACGAAACCGGCGCAAATTGTAATTTCGGGCAATCCGGCGCGGTATTTTTTCTGGTCAGCACCGGCGGCGGCACGGCAACACGCAGCGAGTGTGTCGTTCCGGCTGGAAAGTTTCTGTTCTTCCCTTTATTTGGCAGTGCGAGATATAAGGAAACGACCGACCCGCAGCCTGAAATCAGTTTGCGGGCGGCGATTCAAGGATTTGTCAAATCTACCAAGGTGCTTCAGGCAAAAATTGACGGCGAAGATGTAGCCATCAGTTTGAATCCCAAATCCACGCCTTTGCGAACGCTCTCGCCGTCCGGCTTTTTCACCGTGACCGCGCCCGAAAACAACATTTTCGGCGGAATCCCGGGACAATCTTACGATACGGTGTCGGACGGTTTTTATCTGATGGTCGCGCCGCTTTCGCCGGGAGCGCATACCATCACATTCGGCGGAAGCAGCCGAAACTTTGAGGCGTATGTGACATACAACCTGATTGTCGAACCTTAACGCTCAAGAGGTAGAAGCCCGCGCTTCAGAAAGAGCGGACAACATTTGATGATAAATCCATCCCTTGCTGACGCGCAGGCTTCTGTTAAGCGACCAATAATGAAAGATAATCTGCCCGCTGCGGCAAATGAAAATTAAGGAGAAGAGAAATATGAAGACGAAAATGAAAATACTCAGCATCCTGACGCTGTTGAGCGCAGTAATTTATTTTAACTTTCCGGTATTACCGGCGAAGGCGACCGGCGGCGGCACAAAGACGACTATTCGGATGAACGGTCTGAGTGCCGATATGTTTTTGGTCGAAGAAGCCACCGGCACCGCCGGATTTCTCAACGTCGGGAGAGATGAGATTGCGAACACGACAATACTTGATTTCTCTTACGCGACTCCCGACACGGTTGACCCGGAGATTGTCTATCTGATTCAAGGATCGGGCGAAATTCCGAACAGTGCCTTCACAATCAGTTCGACGACGGCGCATCTGGCGGTTACGACACCGTTTCCGAGCCATTATTGTGTGGTGAACTTCGTTACTGCTGACTACGACTGCGAAGACTCGACTCCAATCACTTTCGACCTGACATGGGTCAAGAACGGTTACGGGAGCATTCACGAGAAAGGTCAGCGAACTCAAACCTTCGGTCCGGTGACCATCAAGTTCAAAGGTGAATACGAGAGCGTAACCGCACTCGTGAACGGAAGCTGGACCGGGCATATCTCCTCGGATAATTTCGGGAATTTGGTTGACAGTAAGAACAACACGAACATTCGAGAGATTACGCTGGCGGCGAATCCTTAAAGCCGCAAAACATCGATCAACCGCCAAACGGCGGTAATTAACATAAATTTCGCACACTGCAAACAGACAAGCGCGGCGGCTTACACTGTCGCCCGCTACAAATTAGGAGAAAGAAAATGAATAAAAATTACCAATCAAACATTATGGCTAAACGGCATTGGCAAATGTTTTCAGCCATTTGCTTGTTGGTATTTCTACTGGTTCCGTCAACATTCGCCCAAACGCCTACGCATCGAGCTAACGGCAAGATCGCGTTTGTTCGCAACGCTCCCGGTAACTCCGGAATCTTTGTCGTGAACAGCGACGGTTCGCAACAAACCTTCCTCCTAAACGGTGAGGGAATAGCCTACTCTTTTCCTTCCTGGTCGCCGGATGGAAGAAAGATTGCGTTTCTGAGATTAATTGATTTCGGAGAATTTTTCCTTGAAGTGATGAATTCCGATGGTTCAAATCATTACGTTCTCACAAGCGTTTACAACAACGTAAATTCCCTGAGTTGGTCGCCGGACGGCTCAAAAATCGCTTTTAATTCGGCGGACGAAATCTACACTATAAATATTGACGGCAGCAATCTGGTCAATCTGACCAATCATCCGGCATCTGACACCCAACCCACCTGGTCGCCGGACGGCTCACGGATAGCATTCACCAGCAACAGATTAGATTCTATAGCTCCTTCGATTCACATAATGAACGCCGACGGCAGCAATGTCCAAACTTTCTTGTCCCCTTCGGGCGGAGGTGAATACTATCATTCCCCGAAATGGTCGCCCAATGGTCAAAAACTCTTGTATCTTGTCGGCTACATTTACGGTTTTGGTGGTCCCGGCGATTTATATTCTCGCAATATTTCAGGAGGTCAATCTGTTTTGCTGGACAATTGCAGCGACAACCCTGATTGGTCACCCGACGGTAATAAAATTGTTCTCTTCCACTGCTCGAACGAACAGCCTAACGGCGGATTATACGTTATGAACGCAACCGGCGGCGGATTTTTCCAGATTGCATCCGACGGTGCTGCCTACTACCCGGACTGGCAACCCTTACCTAAGCCGACACTCACGGATTTTGACGACGACGGACGCTCGGATATTTCCGTTTTTCGCCCGTCCGATAGAACTTGGTATCTGAACCGCTCGACGCAAGGATTTTCCGCTACACAATTTGGTTTGAGTTCGGACAAAATCACGCCCGCCGATTATGACGGGGATGGCAAAACCGATATTTCGGTTTATCGTGATGGCGTTTGGTATCGGCTCAATAGTTCCGACAATAGTTTCAATGCAGTTCCATTCGGCTTGCCGGATGACATTCCCGTTCCGGCTGATTATTCGGGCGACGGACGCGCCGAACTTGCCGTCTATCGCAACGGCGTTTGGTGGACGCTCAATTTAACCAACAATCAAGTCAATACAATTCAGTTTGGACTCGTAACTGATAAACCTATCGTTGCCGATTACGACGGCGACGGCAAATCTGACCAAGCAATTTATCGCAACGGTGAATGGCATCTGAACCGTTCAACTCAAGGCTACACGGTTATTAATTTCGGACTTTCAACCGATAAACCGACGGTTGGCGATTACGACGGCGACGGCAAAGCCGATGAAGCCGTTTATCGGGACGGAACTTGGTATTTAATGCAAAGTTCAAACGGTTTTTCAGCGTTTCCGTTCGGAATATCAAACGACATTCCCGCACCTGCCGATTACGACGGCGACGGAAGAACAGACGCGGCAGTTTATCGGGACGGAACGTGGATTATCCGTCAAAGCTCAAACGGCAACGATATTTATCAGCAATTCGGTCTGAGCAGCGACATTCCAATCGCCGGAGCGTATGCACCATAAATAACCAAAGCGCAAGCGTTAGATTACTCGCACCTTTTAGGAAAATTTTAGGAAAATTTCCGAAAGACATATCAAACCTTTAACGCTTATTGTGGAAACTGCACAGTGCAAAAAGCGTCGGTTGTCTAATGTTTCGGGTTAATTAACAGAAAGCTCTTGCACTACACAACCGATGCACTTTTTAGTAGAGAAGCAAAATTCACTCAATCAAAAATAAGGAGAAGAGAAAATGAACTACAAACAATTTAAGCACTATCTTTCAGGCGCAGGAAGTCAACGAAATACAATGAAAAATTCAACATCAATCACAAAAACGCGACAGCACCGGCGGTTTCTAAATTTTGTGATGATGCTATTCATCGTCGGCTTAACAGTCGAAAACTTTGCCGCGCCGCTTGGGGTTTATTACGATTACTTCGGCACCGGCAGAAGCGATTACCTTGTGATAAACGAAGAAAATGGACAATGGCGTTGGGATATTCTGAGCAATCCGATTATCGCGCCGCAACAAACACGCCGCACCTTTTGGGGACTTTCGGACATTGATTATTTGCTTTACGGTGATTACGACGGTGATGGCAAACACGACATCGGTGTCTGGCGACCGGGCGACGCGCAAAATCCGCAGAGCTATCTTTACATACAGCGTTCGACCAATCCGAATCCGAACGCGATTTACGGTGTGCCGTGGGGCTTGCCGGACGATTTACCGCTGGAGGGCGACTTTGACGGCGACGGAAAATTTGACGCGGCGATTGCGCGGGAGGAAGGCGGAAACATTTCGCGTTATATTCTGCCAAGCGGCGGCGGCGAGGTTCGTCGCATCGTTTTCGGTTTAACGAGTGATTTTAGCATAATGTATGGTGCAAATATCAACGGCGACGGGCGTGATGACATTATGGTTACCCGGGTTGAAAATAACGGACAATTCACTATTTTCGCCGCCGACGGCGTAACCGGCAATTTAATTTTTGCCGAGCAGTGGGGAACTGTCGCCGGCTATGAAGTAGTATTGAGCGGTTTCGGCGATTATCTCGGAGATTCGCGGGCAGATTTAGTCCACGTTTTCGGCAAGTGTGGCGGTTGCCCCAACGAAGGGACTTGGTGGATTAAGGAAACGGGCGGCAGCAATGTCCGGGTTGTCAAATTTGGCGTTCCGATTTCCGCGACATCTCTTGACGACTATCCATTTCTTGACAGCGACTTCGACGGCGACGGCAAACTCGACATCGAAGTTTTTCGCGGCTCGAACAGCACTTTCTATTCGCTTAACAGCTCAGACGGACAGTTAAGGACGCAACATTGGGACGGAAACTCGACTTCATCATCCGGTTTGTTCGGGTTGATTGAAACCACGCCGAAACCACAGGGCAAGTCAATTCCGGTTGGTGCGCTCAAAGCCGCAATCACTGTCAAACAACCGGACGGGACTTATAAAACGCAACGTGCAAGCGAATTTTATTTGAAGAAATAAATTTCAAAATCAATTGCGGAGTGCGGATGAATTTCAAACAAATCAATCTGCACTCAATTTAATCAAGTCGAAAGACAAAGAGAAGCGCAGTCGTGTCTTTGGCGGAATTCATTTCGCCTTTGACCGAACTGCCGGAAAATCAGCGGGGCGCAAAGCCGCCAATTATATGATTCTGAATTTTTTATGACCGCGCTGTAACAATTAGTCTGGCGGTTATCGCTTAAAACGGATGCGGCGATAGCGAACACGGTCAATTAAGGCATCCATTGAACCACAGGAGAAAAATTATGAACTTAAAAATCAGAACATTAGCGACATTTGCATTAGTTGTATTAACCATTGGCTTATTTTTGTCATCGCAGACAGCATCTGCGAGCAGTGGTTGCCATAAGGCGAAAGGGAATTTAAGCATTGTCAATAACGGCAACGGCACGACCAGCGGAATAATTACGCAAGGCGGGCGGCTTAACGGCACAACTCAGGCAGTTTTCACCAGTATGTTCACGGCGACACCCGACCCGAACACCTTTTCCTTCACCGATGACCTGACCGTTACAACCGAAAAAGGAATCCTCCAAACTCACAATGTTAGTCTGTTTGACGTGGCAAACGGATTAGTTACTGCTATTGTTCGCATTGACCCGAACGCCGGCACGGGAAAATTCGCCGGAGCAACAGTCCTGCTTTACATCAATGGCAAAACAACTGACGGCGGAGCGACAGTTGAGGCGGAAATCACGGGCGAAATTTGCTTTGCCAACTAAAGCCGTTTTATTAGCAAAGACTGAGCGCGAAGCGTTCTCGCTTGCCTACGTCGCTGAAAGCGGCGTAATTGAAGCTCATTGCAAGTGGGGACGTTTGCGCTTCAGTCCGCTTTGCGCTCTCTCACTTCAACCCGACGCGCTTAACCAAATCATCGAATCGCGGGTCGGAGCGCAAGCTGTCAAAGCGCGGATTCACGTTAAGCGTAACCATTATCAATGAGCGTTCACCGAGAGCTTTTTCCAGATAGGCAAACGCTTCGTCGCGCTGTCCGAGTTCAATCGAAAAAAACGCCAACTGCATATACTTAGGATTGCCTTTTTTTTCGTTCGCCTTGGCATTTTCGAGTTGTCGCCCGGAAATTCCGCGCCAGCCCGATTTGGCATAAATTGTTTTCCATAGATTTATCTCGTCCGGCTTTTCTCCGCCGATAATCTGTGCCTTCACAAAAAACTCGAAGGCTTTGTCGTCGTCGCCTTTCAAACGATATGAACGGCTGAGCCAGATGTAAGTAAAGTAAAATTCGGAATCCATTTCGGCGGTTCGTTCCAACTCGGTAATCGCTTCGTCGGCGCGGCGGGCGTAATACAAAATCTCTCCGTAAATACTATGATTCAGCACCGAAGCCGGTTCGAGGTCAATGGCGGTTTTGATTTCCGCGATTGCTTCGTCAAATTTTCCCAGAAACCCAAGCAGAAGCGCATACATCCGATGCGCGGCGGCAGAATTCGGATTTAACCCGACGGCGCGTTTGTGTTCGCGTTCGGCTCCCGCAAAATCCCATTCAAAGTTGACCTTTATTTCGCCTAAATACGAATGCGCTTCAGCCAGATTGTCATCAATTGCCAGAGCTTTTTCTACTGCGGTTTTCGCTTTCAGATATTGTTCGGTCGCATTGCCGCCGCCGCCCATAAACGCCACGGCAGTATGAACATTTGCCAATCCGGCGTAGGCGGGCGCGTAATTCGGGTCGAGTTTTACGGCTTGCTCGAAATATTCAGTCGCTTTTCGAGCATCATCCCGGGTTAGTTTGTCCGCCAAAGCCGCGCCCAGCAAATAAAGACGATACGCTTCTTCGTTGGTTGTGTAACGCTTTGCCGAAAGACTATTCGGTTTTCGATTAAATTTGTTCACAAGTTTTTGACCGATATTTGCGGCAAAAGCATCCTGCACGGCAAAACTGCTTGAAATGTTCTGTTCGTCTTTGAAAGTTTCTTCGACCAAACCGCTTTGCACGTTTATAAGTTGCGAAGTAATGCGGATTTTGCCGCCCAAGATTTGATAATTCGACGCGAGAACGTAATCAACCTTTTGTTCACGTCCGGCAGCAATCGCATCTTGTGAAAAGTCGGCGTATTGGCGCGTCGCGCTCAAAGGTCGGACGATTAAGCCTTTCACCGGACTGAGTTGGTTAATCAGGGAATCCATAATGCCGAACTCATAAATTTCATCACGATTTTCCGCCGTCAAAGACTTTACAGGCAGAACAGCAATTGATTTGACATCGTTCGTTGCGATGGAAGATTTGGATTGAAAATTGAAAGACAACAGGAAAAGCAGAAAAACCGCACTCAAAAAACCGACGGTAAAAAGAATTATCCGCGTTTTTTGTTTTGGTTTGGAAACAATCGGAATTACGGTTTCATCTTTTTCCGGCGGCGGAATTAGAAATTCGGTTGCGGATAATTTTTCGGCGGGAATTATTTCAGTTAATGTTTCGACAATGGTTGAAGAATTATGATCGCCGTTTTCGTGATTTTTCGTGAACGGTTCGATGACTTCATCAACATCGGCGACAAAGCGATAACCTTTTTTCGCTACCGTTTCGATAAATTTATCGCCGTTTTCGCCCTCGCCCAAAGTTTTGCGAAGCGTGTGAATGGCGCGTGTGATGTTCGCTTCCTCGACAAACGAATCAGTCCAAATAATTTGTAAAAGTTCATCTCTTTCAACCAGATGACCCGCGCGTTCAACCAGCGCGGCAAGGACATCGAAAACTTTCGGTGTCAGCGCGACCGTTTCGCCATCGTGAAGTAATTGCCGCTCCGTGACATCGAGTTGAAACGATTTGAACTGATAAAAATGTTTATCTACACCATACATTTCAATCTCCGATAAATTTAGGAGAAAACTTGGATAATTTTTCAAGGACATTTTCAATCTCCGATGTTTACTGTGTATCTCGCACAGTGCAAAACGTCGGTTGTCTAAATGCTTCGGGTAAATCAGCAAAATATGCCCTGCATTATACAGCCGACGCAATAATTAAACAAGCATTTTGACAATCTGAAGGAGATTGATATGAAAAAGATAAAACTTACAACAGCGCACCTTTTCATCACTTTATTATTTTGCGGCTTAATGACCATTCAAATACAATCCGCGCCAACTCTTCGCACCAACGGCAAGATTGCCTTCACCAGCGACCGCGACGGTAATTCGGAGATTTATCTGATGAACGCCGACGGGAGCGGGCAAACCCGAATCACCAATAATTCGGTCAGAGATGATTATCCAACGTGGTCGCCGAATGGGACGAAACTTGCATTCGTGCGACAAAACGGCAGCACATATTCAATTAATCTGATGAACGCCGACGGCACAAATCAAACGCAACTTACGACCTTTACTTTGAGCAATACTCAACCTTATCCATACGAGCGATTCGGGATGAGTTGGTCGCCAGACGGAAAAAAGATTGCCTTTCAAGATTCGACGGATATTTTCACTATCAATACTGACGGGAGCAATCGGATTAATTTAACTAACGGACAGTTTGTTAATTACGAACCGTCGTGGTCGCCGGATAGCTCGAAGATTACCTTTGCCCGTTCTATTTATTCTCACGGATATTACCCGAATACCTGCACTATGAATGCGGACGGCGGGAATGTGCGGCAAATTACAAATTGCGTAGGCTATTGCGAAGACAGGTCGCCGGCTTGGTCGCCAGACGGCGGACGAATCGCCATTACTGACGATGACCAGGAAAATGCCGGTATTTTATTAATTAATCCCGATGGCACAAATCCGCAATACAACTCCTACGGATTGAAACCGAAGTGGTCGCCGGACGGAACGAAAATCGTCTTTTATGAAACTGAATATCCCGGTCTCATCAGTCAAATTTGGGTGATGAACAGAAACGGCAGTGGATTGACGCAATTGACCAACACATCACCGAATAATTTTCATCCCGATTGGCAGCCGCTTGCTATAACGGTTTCCAACATTGAAGAACTTTACACAGCCGTCAATAATTCGGCGAATGCGGGCAGTCAAATTGTGCTTGCACCGGGCGTTTATATGCTTTCCGTCAACGACTCGAACGGAGTTGCGCGTCCAAACGGCGGACGACTGGAATTGCAGGAAAATATGTCGCTCATAGGTGCTGTCGGTGATCGCGGCGCGGTAGTCATTGATGCGATGAATCTTCCGCTTAGTTCGTTCAACAGCGCGACACCGATTCCGCTGACCGGAGCGATCCGAATGGGCAGAGGAACGAATTCAATCGAATGGCTGACGGTGCGAAATGCCGTCAACGGGAACGCGAATATCGGGACTGATCTGGCTTCGACAATGACAAACATTCGCGTCGCACACGTTGCTTCGACCAATAGCCAGCGCGGTTTGGATGTCCGAAATTTCGGCGCGGCGATGGCAGGTCGCATTATCAATGCGGAAATTATTGATAATGATTTTTTCAACAACCGAATCGGTGCACAGGGTGAAGGTTTTCGGATTGCCAGTCAGCAGGGAGCAAACGGCGGCAACATCAACGCGACTCTCAGCGGCAATCGCACTTATAACAACTACGCCGGATTTTTGCTTGAAAACAACCGCTCGAACAACGCCGTGTCAACGGTTTTTTCGACGGGCGACCGATTTTATGAAAATGGAGCCGGCGTGATTGCCGGTGCCGCTTTGAGTTCTAATTCGACCGTCGCCAATGGAAACAACGTCAGTTTTACGGCGCACGGCGACAGCTTTATCAACAACAACGGCTTTAACAATTTCGATTTCGGCGGTTTGGTCGTTCTCGGCACTGAAAACATTTCAATCCCGAACGGCACTTCTAATAATAAACTGACGGTGAATTTGTTCGGCTGCCAATTTTCCAACAATCAATTAGCCGACCTCTATGCGGTTGGAGCGCGTTCAAATCCCGCCTCAATCGGAACGCCCGGCACGAACAACACGGTTCGCATAGCTTTGCACGGCATCGGCAGGATAGTAGAAATTCGCGCCGACAGCATTCCCGCAACACCGGGCAGCGGCAACAGTTTGATAATTTCGCGGCAACCTATCGGAAAGCCGGACGATTTCGATGGCGACGGACGCGATGACCTAGCGGTTTTCCGACCTTCAAACAGCACTTGGTATATCCAGCCGAGCAATTCGGCTAATTTTTATGGTGTGCCGTTCGGCGTTTCAACCGACAAACTAACGCCCGCCGATTTTGACGGCGACGGCAAAACCGACCAAGCCGTTTACCGAAACGGAACTTGGTATTGGCTCAATAGTTCTAACGGCGGATTTAATTCGATTCAATTCGGACTTTCCACAGACATTCCCGTTCCGGCAGATTTTGACGGCGACGGACGTGCCGAACTTGCCATTTATCGCAACGGAACTTGGTGGTCGTTCAATCTCGCAACCAATCAAACTAACGTCGTTCAATTCGGACTTTCGACCGATAAACCCGTTGTTGCCGATTATGACGGCGACGGCAAGGCAGATCAAGCAATCTATCGAAACGGTGAATGGCATTTGAACCAGTCGAGTCTTGGTTATGCGGTTGTAAATTTCGGACTATCAACAGACAAACCCGTTCCGGCGGATTACGACGGCGACGGCAAAACCGACCTCGCGGTGTTCCGTCCTTCAGACGGCAATTGGTATGTTCAGCGAAGTTCGACAAACAGTTTGCAAGTCGTCAATTGGGGCTTGGCAAGCGACGCGCTCGTGCCTGCCGATTACGACGGTGACGGCAAAGCCGATGTCGCGGTTTTCCGCAACGGAGTGTGGTATGTCGTTCAATCCGGCGGTGGAATCAACTACGCAAATTTCGGTTCGAGCGGCGACACGCCGACGAGTCAAATTCAATAGATTGAAAAATCAATTTTACAAATAAAAACGGCGTTTGAAACAAAACGCCAAAAGGAGAAAATATGATAAAGAATACTTTTTTAGCAATTTGCATTGTTGCCGTTTTTTTAATGACTGCAACATCGGCAGCGGCACAGAGTCCGACACGGGATCGTGATCTGGTTCCGTTTTATGAGGACGTTCGTGGCGGAGCTTGCAGTCCGACAATGAGCAGCGTCGGACTAATCACGGCGAATACACCTTTGGACACGGTATTTGTTTAATCGAACTTTCCGCGGACAGCCGACCCCGCAATTTTGCGACCCGGTGCTGAATCCAGACAACAGTCAAATGACGCTCGATCAATATAACTCGGCGACAGGAAAAGCTGCTGTTAAATGCATCAAGACAGGTACGCACAGCGTGTTGAGTTTCAAAGGGCTTCGTCCGAACGGTGTCTATACGATTTGGATTGTCCTGCCCGACTCGATGCCCGGTCCGCCAATCGGTGTCGGCGGTCTCGGTCGCACTTCTGTGAGCGAAAACAGTTTCGTTGCCGATGGCAGCGGCGACGGGCAAATCGGACGGAAGACACCCGAACAAGACCTTTCGATTTTCGGTCACGTCGGACAATGTATGCTCGATGCGCCATTTTTGTTTGAGTTGGTCTATCACTCTGACGGTCTGACGCACGGCGGCGATCCCGGACCGCCTAATACGTGGGTCACTAATGCGCGTTTTCTTTTTCCTTAAATTGACCGAAAGCATTGTAGTCGGTGGACATTTCCGAAAAGATTATGTCCACCGGCAAGATTAACGGTATCGCGGGTCAATGCTGATCTTTCCGAGGGCATCCCGAATAAACAAATAAACGGACGAAAAACAATCTATGATTCAAAAAATCTTTGTCGGTTCCCGGACTGATCGGTCGCAGTTTTCCGAAACGGGGTTTGGTATAACCTGCAATCTTCCAGCGGAATAAATTACGCTTACTTCGGTTCGAGCGGCGACGTGCCGAAAAACCAAGTTCAATAGATTGAGAAATCAATCTCACAAATATAATCGGCGTTTTTAATCAAACGCCTAAAGGAGAAAACTGATGAAAAGCAAAAAACTATCACTATTTATCAATGTTACGTTTTTGTTGTTCGCCGCACTGACGGCAAACGCACAGACCATCAAAAATCAAAACTCTGTGCCGAATGAAGACGTGATTCTGCAATGGAATCGGGTTCTCGGTCAGACGCTTCAAATTCCCGACATACAGCCTGCAAATATTAATCCGGTGCGAAGTTTTGCGATGATGCACTTGGCGATGTTTGATGCTGTTAATTCGATTGACGGCACTTACAAGCCTTATTTAACTGACATTCCGGTTGGTCGGCAATATTCGATGAAAGCCGCCGCCGCCCAGTCCGCCCACGATGTTCTGGCGGCTTTGTATCCATCCCGTCTGGGAGTTTTTGATGCTGAATTAGCCGGTTCGCTGGAAGGAATTGAATTAAAGCCGGCACGAAACGGCGCAGCAATTGGCGCAATTGTCGCGGCGCGGATGATTGCCAATCGCGCTAATGATGGTTGGAGCGCACCCTGGACACCTTATCTATTGCCGCCGACACCGGGCAATTGGCAGGAATTATTCACGGGTCCGTATCCGGGCTTTGCCGTATTCACAAATTATCCGGGCGTAACGCCGTTTGCTCTGACAAACAGCACTCAATTTCTACCCGCGCCGCCGCCTGCTCTCTCTAGTGCGGAATATGCCGCCGCGCTTAATGAGGTCAAACAACTCGGCGAAGTGGGCAGCACGGCACGCACTGCCGATCAAACTTTGACGGCATTTCTGTGGGCAAATCCGCCGGTCAGCGATGCTCTGATGTTTAACGTCGCCAGAACGACGGCACTCGCCCGCAATAATTCGACCGTCGAAAACGCCCGTCTGTTCGCGCTTCTTTATATCGCGTATCACGATGCGCTGGAAACAACCTTTACAAGCCAATATACATACGGTTTCTGGCGACCTGTTACGGCGATTCGACGCGCCGCCGAAGATGGCAATCCCGACACGACGGCTGACCCGAATTGGGAATCACTGCTCGGTCCGCAGGGAACTCCGCCGCATCCGTCTTATGCCTCGAATGCTTCGTCGGCGAGTTCCTCCGCCGCAACCATTTACTCGCTCTTTTACGGGCGCGACGACGTTCAATTTCAAATAAATTTCGGCGGCACTCCGAACGTCATTCGCAACTATCGCAGCTTTTCGGCAATGACGAACGAAATTGCCAGAAGCCGCGTCTTCGGCGGAGTGCATTTCCCGACCGACACCGCCGCCGGACAATCGGCAGGTCGCAATGTGGCAACTTATGTGTTTCTTAACTATCTGACACCGCGCCGCTGCAATTTGTAAAAATCACTTTGAACTATTGCTTTCAATTGAAAAGCGTTTGGTTAATGTTCAGAGTAAGGCAGTTATGCGTTACTCTGAACATTCCTGCTAATTTTTGAAATACTGTCCTTCCACATCCAAATTATGACTTAAAGCCGATTTTACGCATCAGTTCGGCATAACGCGCATCATCGCGGATTGTATCAAAATCGGGCATATTGCGGATAAAACCGAGATTTTCCGAACGGTCTTCAAAGGCTTTGTTGAGATAGAAAAATGTTTGGTCGCGGTTGCCGAGTTTCATATAAACAAGCGCAAATTCATAAGGCGCGACGTATTGCGTGGCGGAAAGTTTTTGCATTTCGGTAATGATTTTTTCGGCATCGGCGCGGTTGTTTTGTTGGGCAAAAAGCATTCCTTTGGTTGAAAGTGCCATTGCATCGGCGGCTTCGGGCGGAATTTTTGCGAGTTCATTTTCGGCAGATTTTAAGTCGCCGCTAAAGGCATAAATTCTTGCCATATAAGCGTGTTCGGTGAAAAAATTCGGGTTCGATTCATTCGATTTCTTGCCGTTTTCAATAGCTTTTTCAGACTGACGAAGCATATAATAATCAAACGAAAGAAAACCATTCGGAATCGGCGAAAGCGCATCGAGTTCGGTGGCTTTTTGCAAAATCTGAACACTTTTTGGAATATCCCAAATCATATAATATTCGCCAAGCCAAAGCTGTGTCGTCAGCGAATTTGGCGCAAGCGCGGCGGCTTTGTTCAAATCGTCAATCGCCGCTTTGTCCCATTCGTGCAAACGTGCGTGTCCGCGTGCGGCATACGCTTCAGCGAGTTGGTCATCGAGTTCGAGTGCTTTGTTTGCCGCCGATTTCGCTTTTGATAAAGCCTCACGCGGCGGCAGAAATGTGTCTGAAACGGTCGTGTAAGCATCGGCAATTCCGGCGTAAGCAAGCGCGTAAGTCGGGTCAATTTCGATGGCTTTATTCAGATGTTCGAGAGCTTTTTTATGACCTTCAAACGAGTATTGCAAAGTGTAAAAACGACCTTTCAGATATTCACGATACGCCTCCGCGTTGTCGGTGAATTGCTTGGCAATGTTTGCTTTTTGCTGATTGCTTAGTTTGAGTTGTAATTTGTCGCTTATCTGTTGCGCGATTTTTCCCTGAACGCCCAAAAGTTCGGACATTTTGACATCGAAACGCTCACCCCAAAGTTGCGAATTGTTTGTCAAATCAACGAGTTCGGCTTGAATCGCTATCTGTTCGCCGGATTGCGAAACTTTGCCGGTTAAAACTGTTCGCACATTCAAAGTTTTGCCGATTTCGTGCAGAGTTTGTTTCGCGCCTTTGAAAACGAAAATCGTGTTGCGCGAGATGACGCGCAGATTCGGCAGGTTTGAAAGCGAATTTATCAAACTTTTAGTAATGCCGTCAGACAAATATTCGGTTTCTTGGTTGGCATTTTCAAATGGCAAAACGGCGAGCGAATCAATTTTTGAAATTTCCTGAGTTTGACTGACAATTGATTTTTCGCGCAAAAGATAATAACCGATTGCCGAAATTCCGGTGAGCAAAATTAAAGAAGCTAAAATTGCTGCAATTTTATTCGATTTAACGTATTCAACGCTTGCAAATGTAACGGTTTTCGCGGCTTGTTCGTTTGTGTTTTCGCGGCGCACGAGTGTTTTTTGTTCGCCCGAAAAACTTCGGTTTCCGCGTTCGAGTTTCTCCGTAAAATCAAAATCTTGTTTGAGATTTTTCAAATCAACGAGCAAGTCTTTCGCGGTTTGATAGCGTTCATCTTTGCTCTGACGCAGAGTTTTACTAACGATTCTTTGCAATTCGTCGGGCGTTTCGGCGGACAGCGGTTCGGGATTCGTTTTCAAAATCGCGGCAATGACATCGCTTGCGGTTTCGCCGTCAAACGGCACATTTCTGGCAATCATTTCATACAAAACAACGCCGAAACTCCACAAATCCGAACGCGCATCAAAGTCTTTGCCGCGAGTTTGTTCGGGCGACATATAGCGACCGGTTTCCATAATCACGCGTTGTTTGGTGTTGACCAGAGTTTTGTCGGATTCTTCGATTTCGACCGCTTTGACGGTTTTTGCCAAACCGAAATCAAGAACTTTTACCAAATTGTCGCGCCGAATCATAATGTTTTCGGGCTTGATGTCGCGGTGAATAATGCCGCTCGCGTGCGCTGCGGAAATTGCGGAAACGCATTGCACGGCGATTTCGAGAATTTCCGCAAACGTCAAATCATTGCGTTTGATGATTTGGCGCAAGGTTTCGCCTTCGATAAACTCGGTGGCGATAAAATTCACGCCATCAGACGCGCCGATTTCGTAAATCGTCAGGATATTCGGATGATTCAAAGCCGATGCCGCCAATGCTTCCTGTTCAAATCTTTGGAGTCGTTCTTTTTGTTCGGTGAATTCGAGCGGCAGGATTTTGAGCGCAACTTTGCGTTTGAGAGTAATATCTTTGGCAAGAAAAACCTCGCCCATTCCGCCCGCGCCAATCGGTTCGATAATTTCGTAATGGCTAATGATTTGACCTTTTTTTAATTCATTTGTTTGCTTAGAAATGGCGGGAGTTTCGAGAAAACTGGTAGATTTGTCAAAAGATTTGAGCAATTCCTCAACCTCAATTCGCACAGATTTATCGTCGGCACAAACTTCATCCAAAAATTGCAGACGTTTATCTGGTGCAAGGCGTGAAGCCTCATCGAAGATTTGTTTGATTTGTTGCCAATGTTCAGGTTTCATTGCTAAGTTAGCTTACTCAATTGCTTTAAATGCTTCACCGCAGCCGCTCAACTCGTTGAAGCAAATCAGAGAAACGCAGGTCGTCCCGAATCGTGTCCAGACGCTCATCAATACGGAGCGTCCGCATTCCCGGAGACCTTTCTTGATAAGCCTTTTCAAGATAGTCAAAGGCTTTGTCCTTATTACCTAGCCCGACATAAATAGTCGCAATGTTGTCCAAGGGGACAGCTTTTTCTTTCGGCAATTGCGCTAACTCGTCGAGAATTTTCAAGGCATCAGCTTTACGACCGGATACAGCGTAGATGTGTCCAAGAATAGCCAATAGCTTTGGGTCGTCGTCCGCCTGAATCGCTTTTTGCATTGTTGCTATTGCTTCGTCATACATTTTCTTGGCTGTGTAAGAACGTGCGAGAGCAAAGAGCGCATCTGCAAATTTCGGATCCATCTCCAGAGTTTTGCGAAATTGCGCGATGGCTTCGTCATAGCGGCGGGCAAAAAGCAAAGTCCAGCCCAAAGTCGTATTGATACTCAATGAGAGCGGATCCAACTCCTGCGCCCGTTGCGCCTCCTGAACGGCTTCATCTGCCCGACCTGTCCAGCCTAAATGCAAGGCATACCATTGATGAGCCGTCGCATAGTTTGGACTTATTTCAAAGGCACGGTTGAATTCACGGTCAGCACCTACCCAATCCCATTCATATTCGGATTTGATGCGAGCCAGCGAAGCGTGTGCTTCTGCCAGCGTTTCATCAATTTCTAAAGCGCGTTGAGCGGCGGCTGAACCTTTTTCTACTCGCTCTTTGGTAGTAAAAGGACCCGGACGAAGAATGTAGCAGTCCGCCAACCCTGAATAGGCAAGTGCATAGGTTGGATCAAGTTTGATTGCTTGATTGAAATACTCGATGCCTTTAACCATTCCGTCCGATGTTCGTTTGTTCCAATAAAAACGTCCCTTCAAATAGAGTTGATATGCTTCGGGATTGTCGGTGTAACGCTTCGCTAACTTTTGTTGTTCTGCGCCGCTCAACTTCAAACGAAGCTTGGCGGAAATATCTCGTGCAATTTCGCTTTGCACCGCGAAAACATCTGCAAACTTGCGAACATATTGCTCACCCCAAATTTGATGATTGTCACGGGTGTCAATCAACTCAACATTGATGGCGAGTTGGTCGCCGATTTGTTTGACATCACCCGTCAATACAGAGCGGACATTTAATTCATTGCCAACTTTTTGCGCGTCCATTTCTTTGCCTTTATAACGAAAGACCGAACTGCGCGACATCACCTTCAAACTCGGCAGTTGCGAGAGCCGGTTTATTAAACTCTCGGTGATGCCATCCGACAAAAACTCGGCATCCGGGTCTTGCGAAGCATTGACGAGAGGCAAAACCGCAATCGAATCAATCGCGCCTGTCTCATCGCTTTTGCCGGTTGATTTATTTTGCCAAAAATAATAACCGATAGACGAAATTCCAAGCAGTAAAACTATAAGTATAAGAATTGTGGGAAGTCTGCGATTTTTGACATATTCGAGGCTCGTATTTGTAACAGTTTCGTTGGCTTTTTCGCTCGTTGTTGCTGTCAATATGACGGTTTTTCTTTGGCTGACAGTTTGGGCAAGTTTTTCGTCTAACTCAATTTCTTGCTTCAAATTCTTCAAATCAACCAGCAAATCTTTCGTCGTTTGGTATCGTTTTTCCTGGTCACGTTGCAAGGTTTTTGTAATAATTCGGTTTAGTTCGCTAGGAGTTTCTTCGGGAAGCGGAGCAGGATTAGTTTTTAGAATCGAAGCGATAATATCGCTTATTGTTTCGCCTCTGAACGGAACTTGTCCGGCAATCATTTCATATAAAACGACACCGAAACTCCAAATATCGGTTCGCGTATCAATTGCTTTCCCGCGAGTTTGTTCGGGCGACATATACGCAACTGTTCCCATAATCACGCCTTGTTGAGTTTGGATTAAATGTTGAGTTGATTTTTCGGCATCAACCGTTTCCGATTTAACCGTTTTGGCTAATCCGAAATCCAACACTTTAACGATTCCATCGCCTCGAATCATAATATTTTCAGGCTTGATGTCGCGGTGAACAATATTTGCTTCGTGCGCGGCGGCGAGGGCGGAAACCGCTTGAATGGAAATATCTAGAATCTTTGGCAAAGTTAAATCATTGCGGTTGATAAAGTTTCGCAAAGTTTCGCCTTCGATAAATTCGGTAGCGATAAAAGTTACGCCATCGGACGCGCCGATTTCGTAAATCGTCAAAATATTCGGATGATTGAGCATCGAAGCGGCAAACGCTTCCTGTTCAAATCGTCGCAATTTTTCTTTGTCGGCAGTAAATTCGGCGGGCAAAAGTTTGAGCGCGACTTGTCGTTTAAGACGTGTATCTTTCGCCAGAAAAACCTCGCCCATTCCACCCGTGCCGATTGGTTTGATGATTTCGTAATGACCGAAAATCTGTCCATTTTCAAGTTTTGTATTTTTGGGAGAAACGACCGGCGTTTCCAAAAAACTCTTTGTTTCATCAAGCGATTCGAGAAGTTCCTCAACTTCGCGCCGCACAATTTTATCGTCCGCGCAAACTTCATTCAGAAATTTTTCACGCGCCTCAGGAGCAATCTCCATTGCTTGCTCGAAGATATTTTTGGCTTTTTCCCAACGCTCTTTTTCCATCTCTTTTTGCATACTTTATGCGCCTTTTTCTGTGCAGTCAATAATTCGTCTGCACATCGGCTTTAAATTTTTGAAAATATTTTGAGACGGTTTTTGAAAACTTCTCGCGCTAATAATTGAAGGCGAAAAATTCGCCGAAATTTTACGAAAAAAATAAATGGAGAAAATTATTATGAAAAATTTAAAAATTATGTTCGCGTTGATGTTTGTTATCGGTTTTTTTGGAATTTCGCAAAGCTTTGCGTGTCAATTTCCGAACGAAAATTTGAAGAATGTAACCGAGCGGAATAGCATTCCAAAAAGCCTGATAAATGATATTGCTTTTCGTGATGACACGGACAAAGGATTTACAAAACGCGATTTAATCGGCAGATATTCGAGCTTTGCCCAAGCAACATTTTTTGATCCTTCGCAAAACAGAACTACTTATGCAACCTGCGTCGGTGTAGTAACTTTTGACGGACGCGGACATTTTACCGACCGCGAAGTTCACAGTTACGACGGCGTAATCGTCCGCGATGAATTTACCGGAACTTACAGCGTCAACTGGGACGGCACAGGCACAATGCATTTTGTCGGCGAAACTGAAACATTCGACTACGACATTGTGCTTTCAAACGAAGCCAAAGATGTGGTTTTTCTCGTCGAACTCCCGGTTCCGGGATTAGTTTCGCAAGGCAATTTGAAAAAGCAATAAAAGTGAAAGGGTGAAAAAGTAAATTATCGTGAAGAAATTCACTTTTTTACTTTTCAAACCATTTCACTTTTTCACTTTCTACCTAGTCAGTTCGCGGTGAAGCCAAGCCTTTGCCATTGCCCAATCACGCGCCGCCGTCGCTCTGGAAATTTTCAGGGCGGCGGCGGTTTCTTCCAGACTCAGACCGCTGAAATAGCGTAATTCGACAACCCGCGCCTGTTGTTCATCAACGGCTTCCAATCGCGTCAAAACTTCGTCAAGCGCAATCAAATCAACATTCTTTTCATCAACGACGATCAGCATCGCTTCATCGAGAGGTAATTTTACCGCATCAATTCCGCCGCGTTTTTCACTAAGCCTTGCACGGGCGTGGTCAACCAAAATCCGCCGCATCATCTGCGCGGCAATCGCAAAAAAATGCGTTCGACTTTCCCATTCAACGCTTCGCTGGTCAATCAATTTCAGATACGCTTCGTGAATCAACGCCGTCGTTTGCAGTGTGTGATCGGCACGCTCCTTTCGCAAATATCTACGCGCTTGCTTGTGCAATTCGCCATGAACGAGTGGCAAAAGTTCATCCAACGCCTCGCGGTTTCCATTGCTCCATTCGCGCAATAAAATTGTTATTTGCCGTGAATCGCTCATCTTCGATAAACGATTTTTCCGCCGACAATCGTGGCGACTACGCCGCCTGTAAATTTCCAATTGTCGAACGGTGAATTTTTCGATTTAGATTTTGAATCGGCGTTTCGGTAAGTCCATTCGAGTTCTGGATCAATAATCGTAACATCGGCAATCGAGCCGACTTTTAAAGTTCCGCGATCTTTTAGTTTGAAAATTTTCGCCGGATTAGAAGAACAAAGTTGAACGAGTTTTTGCAAGTCAATAATTCCTTTGTGAACGAGTTCATTAAACGCCAAGCCTATTGCAGTTTCCAAACCCGTGATTCCGAATGGTGCGCGGTCGTATTCGAGGGCTTTTTCGTCGGAATGATGCGGCGCGTGATCTGTCGCAATCGCGTCAATCGTGCCGTCTTTTATGCCTTCAAGTATTGCTTCGAGATGTTCCGGCGAACGCAGCGGCGGCGACATTTTTGTATTCGTGTCGTAACCTTCGACTGCGCTATCGGTCAGAGTAAAATGATGCGGCGTAACTTCGCACGTTACATTTATTCCCTCATTTTTTGCCCGACGAATAATTTCAATCGCGCCTTTGGTCGAAACGTGCGCGATGTGAATATGTGCGCCTGTTTCTTTGGCGAGCAAAATATCTCGGACGGCATCAATTTCTTCGGCAAGCGCGGGCATTCCCTTTAATCCCAACAAAAGCGACAATCTTCCTTCGTGCATCACGCCGCCCGATGAAAGCGATTTGTCTTCGCAATGGTCAATGACGGGAAGATCGAAATCGTTCGCATATTCCATTGCGCGGCGCATCATTCCGGCGTTCGGCACAGGTCGTCCGTCGTCGGAAACGGCAACCACGCCCGCCGCTTTCATCTCGCCCATTTCGGCTAATTCCTTACCGTCGGAAGATTTCGTGATTGCGCCAATCGGAAAAACATTTGCTAAACCCGCGTGTTCGGCTTGCTCGATCATATACCGCGTGATCGCCGCATTATCATTGATCGGATTCGTATTCGGCATCGGACAAACGCTCGTCCAACCGCCCGCAACCGCCGCCGCACAACCCGAAGCAATCGTTTCCTTATGCTCCTGTCCCGGCTCGCGCAAATGAACGTGCAAATCAATAAATCCCGGCGCAACCAACAAACCCGACGCATCAAAAACTTCCGCGTCTTCCGGCGCAGTTTCACCTTGCCTCAACCAAGCGGAAACTTTCCCGTCCTCGATCAAAACATTCATTCCCGTATTTTCTTGTGATAAAGGGTCAATTAAATGACCGTTGGCGATTAAAAGTTTCATTAAGTCAATTTTGTATTATGAATTAGCGATATTTGATAATAACGAAGGCTGGTTTGTTGTTTTATTACTTTTCTTATCTTCGGGTAGGTCTTTTGATCTTCTATTGGTGCGTGGATCAAAACTATCAAATCCATCAAATGATTTTTTTAATCTATTTTTGCTCATTTCAACAAATTCTGGATTCAATTCAATACCGATACAGTTTCTATTAAGTTGTTGGCAAACTCGTGCAGTTGTTCCGCTTCCTAGAAAGGGGTCAACTATCAAATCATTTTCATGAGATGAAGCTAAAACTACTCTCTCAATCAAACCTTCGGGCTTTTGCGTTGGATGGTCTTCTCGTTCAGGATTTGAATAATGAACGTGAGAAAATTGCCAAACATCTCCCGGATTTGCCCCCGCCATATTATTACGTTTTCGATAATATTTTTGGGGGATTCTCACATCATCCAAATTAAATTTAAAGTCTTCGGACTTTGTAAACATCAAAATATCATCATGACGTGGCGAAAATCCTTTTGTCTTTCCCATTCCTTGAGTATAATGCCAAGTTATCCAACTATTAAAAAACATCCCGATTTCTTGGTCTAATATATGATAAAGATAAGAAACAAATCTGACACCCATAAAGACATAAATCGTTCCATTTGGTTTTAATTTTTCGTCGGCAAGTTTCAACCATTTTCTTGAAAAATGAAGATATTCCTCAAATCCTTTCAAATCGTGATTATTTCCGTAGTTTTTCCCCAAATTATAAGGAGGGTCTGCAATAATTAAATCTACTGATTCAGACTCGATTTGTTGCATAACCTCGACAGAATCGCCTTCTAAAATTTTGATATTATTCATTTGGTTTTATCCATCCATATTTTATTGCAAGACTATACCAATCTGATAATTGGCGTTTTCCTGATTTAAGAAACTTACGGTCTAAAAGTTGGCAAAATTCCCAAGTGTTTCTTTTTTCCAATTCAACATAATGAATGTCACGAATTTGAATCTGACCTGTTCCCAGTGCCGGATTGTAATTCAAATCTTTTGCTGAAATATACTTCAAATCATAAGTATGATGTGCCGTAACTTCCATTATTCCATCCATCATTTTGTTGACAGGATTCTTCGTTGAATATACACGATGTTTCAACGAAAGTATTAAAAAAATATAATCCGGGTCATCTACATAAGCCGAACGGATGCGAGCAAATGAAGTAATGTTTGGAGATTTGCCCGAAGACTTAATATCTTCGGCAGTAGCTTTTACATCAACATTTGCAGTAACTCCTGATTCTGGAACTTGTCTTTTTCTTCTAAATTGCAAAACGACATCAGCCATATTTAATCGTTCTTGGGATTCAACATTTATCAATTGATATTGATTATCTGCATTTTCAAGAGTTTCAGAAAAGATTTCAAAAGCCCAAGCCTCGACAAAAGGACCTGCAATTTTGTTGATATTTTCCATCGGCAAACCAAGTTTCAAGTTGGTATTTATGAAGATTTTGTTTCTTTCATTTTGGATAGCTTGCTCAATAATTTGCTCCACAGCTTCAACCACGAATGCGGAACATTCATAATAATCTGGTAATTCTTTTGGTATTTTGAGATTTAAGTTTTCGTATTCCATAAATTATTTTAGTTATTCGTAAGGAAGGTGTTTGTACTAAAGCGAATTTTAGTCTATTGTGTTTTCTTCAAACGCATCAATTATATCTTGCGGTGTTTCATCAAAATCGTCGGCAATCCAACCTTTACCGTCATCCATTCCGAACCAATCTTCTTCAACTTTGACAGGCGAAACTTTTGCAACTGGTTTGCCGTTTTGTTCAATTATCGTTTCTTCGCCTTCCAAAGCCTTTCGCAGAATCTCCGTCCAATTTTTTTCGGCATTTTGAAGTGTTATTTGCGACATATCTAAAATCTCCTTAGATTACATTTTAATCGAAAAATCATTTTCCGACGAATTCTGCGATAACTTCAATTTTCCCGACGATATTTCGATTAAATTCTTCCAAATGTTCCGCCGGAATCCAGTATTCTTCGTGAGTTTTGCCGCCGGCAACTTTTACTTCGTAATTGTCCAGAAAATCTTTGCAAACTTCAAATTTTGTAACGTAGCCAAGTTTGTCGGCGTTGTATTTTGCGTTCCAATCGCGGGCGATTTGTGTTGCATATTCTTCGTTCAAAACCGGATAAAATATCGGCTGTTCGGGCAGTCGAGGCGGAAATGCCGTAAAATCGCTTGCTTCGATTAACGCCAATTCATTTTTGCCGACGGGACGAAATAATGTAATCGTTTCCTTGTTCATTTAGGCAGTTTGCAGTTCTTTTTCTTTTAACTTTTCGGACAAAGCCTTGAGAAAATCGTCGTCTTCGAGCAATTTTTTTGCGGTTGCATCAATTCCCGTTTTTTCTTGCGCCAGATCGCGTTCCATAATGGCGCGAAGTTCGTTGTTGATTTGCGTTTGATACGGCGCGGAATGCGGATTTTCGGCGCGTTTGCGAAAATGCTGCAAAATGTCGGAATCTACACAAATATTGATGCGAGTTTTTGTTTCTTTTCGATCAAAGACTTTTTCCGGCGAAACTCTTTTGAAAACGTGCTTGCCGGGTTTCAAAATGGCTTCTTCGTCAATTCCTTTCGCCTTCATTTCCGCATATTTTTCTTCGGTAACTTCTAAAAAAACTTCTTTATTCTTCATATCTTTCTTCCCAATATGTTTTTTCTTCGTCCGGTTCGGCGAATCTTACGGAAATTATTCGATAAACTTCCGCGTCTTTGCCGCGCATCGTATAAATCACAAACAAAACATTGCCGTTTGCCAATCCGAGCCGAATAAATCTTTGTTCGACTTCGGTTGAATGCTCGTCATCGAAGAGTTCGAGCGCGAATAAATCTTCAAAAACCAAAGTCGCTTCTTCAAACGAAACTTTATGATTTTTCAAATTTATTTCGGCTTTGATGTTATCCCACTCGTAAATCATAAAGCATACACACTAATATACATTAATAAAGATGATTTGAGAAGAAATTATTCACTTATTGCCGTGCCGCCGGTTGCAAGATACAAAACCGCCATTCGCACCGCAACGCCGTATTTTACTTGGTCTAAAATCAGCGAACGCGAACTGTCGGCAACGTCGGAAGCGATTTCGATGCCGCGATTCATTGGTCCGGGATGAAGGACGATTGCGTCTCTTCGGGCGAGATTTAAGCGTTCGTTGGTTAAGCCGTAATGAATCGAATATTCGCGCAAGGTCGGAAAAAATGCGGAATCCATTCGTTCGCTTTGGATTCGCAAAATCATTACGACATCCGCGCCTTCGATGGCTGTTTCGATGTTTGGGCAAACTTCCAAATCTTTTTTGACGAGATGCGCGAAATCGTTTGGAACTAGAGTTTTAGGTCCGGCAACGCGGACTTTTGCGCCGAGTTTTGTTAATAAATGAATGTTTGAACGTGCAACTCTCGAATGCAGAATATCGCCGACAATCGCCACTTCCAAACCTGAAATTGTGCCTTTATGTTCACGAATCGTCATTGCGTCGAGCAAAGCCTGCGTCGGATGTTCGTTCGTGCCGTCGCCGGCGTTGACGATTGCCGCTTTTGACACTTTCGCTAATTGATGCGGGACACCAGCCGAACCGTGCCGAACAACTATACAATCAGGCGACATCGCATCGAGATTCATCGCCGTATCAACTAAAGTTTCGCCTTTCGTAACAGATGAAGATGAAATGCTGATATTAACCGCATCGGCGGAAAGACGTTTGGCGGCGAGTTCAAAGGAAGTGCGCGTGCGCGTGGAATTTTCAAAAAAAAGATTAATAATAGTTTTCCCGCGCAAAGTCGGAACTTTTTTGATCTCACGCGTATTTATCTCGCGGAAATTTTCGGCAGTATCCAAAATGCCTTTAATTTCCTCGGCGGAAAGATCGCGTATTCCAAGTAAATCTCTGCGGCGAAATGGTTTTTCCATTTTTATTTATAAAAAAAGCAAGGCATCTAACCTTGCTTTGAAAGCGAAACTAATTTTTGGGCGGCGATTAGCGGAACTTGCACGGCGCAAAACATATCGGCATCGAAAAGATAATCTTCGCCGTCTTCGTCAATGACGCGCAAACCGCCGATTTTTTCGGCTTCTTCATCAGGCACGACTTGATAAAGTTTGCCAACTTCGAGCGAAGCGGCATATTCTTTATTGTCCAAACAAACTACAAATTGCACTTTATTCATAATTAATCTAAAAAAGGAAATTTGATTTTCAAGTCTTTTTTGCCAATACCGTGTGCTTCATACCAATGAATTTCCGCCAATCTAAAACTTCCATCACTTAATTTAACAGTTGCGATACCTTTTTTCTTACGCCAACGACCTTTTCCATATTTTTCATTTAATAATTTCAAAACTCTGATCGAACTTCCGGCGGCAATAGTTTCAATGTTTGTAATTTCGCTGACAATTTCAAATTTCATTAAAATTATTTATTCAGCAGGAATTTCATAAATCCCGACGGCTTCTTTGTCGTCAAATTCTTTTAGCATTACTTTGACAATTTCAGTCTGTTTTGTCGGAACAAGTCGTCCGATAAAATCAGCTTGTATCGGAAGTTCACGATGTTCGCGTCCGCGATCAATCAATACAGCGAGTTTTACTTTTTTCGGGCGACCGAAATCCATCAGTTGATCGAGCGCGGCGCGAATCGTTCTGCCCGTGTAAAGCACATCGTCAACGAGAATAATGATTTTACCTTCGATGTCAGCGTCTAATTCCGTGCGGTTGACAATCGGATTTGCGCCGACTGTCGAAAGATCGTCGCGGTAAAGTGTGATGTCTATAATGCCGTAGAGCGGTTTTTCGCCTTCGAGTTGTTCGATTTTGCTAACCAATCTTTCAGCAAGCGGAACTCCGCGCCGTCGAATCCCAACCAAATATAAATCCTTTGCACCTTGATTTTCTTCAACAATCTCCGAAGCAAGCCGCGACAGC
>JBBSAX010000004.1:0-62317 GCA_038251885.1 Pyrinomonadales bacterium
CTTCGGCACGTTGCAGTTTCTCGAAAAAACTTCTACTATTTTCTTGACAAGGCAGCATAATTGGTTACTTTTCTGTTTCGCAAAACTATAAAAATAACTCTTTGCCGCCTTGTTTTCAATTTTTATGAGAAAGCCCTGTTTTCCAATAGTAGAAGGTTTAATAAATTCACAATACTCTAATAGTATAAACTTATATTAGACCAAGTAACGCTTGGTTAATTACACTGTATAATTTCTTTATGTTTTGGGTTAAATAAGCAATTTGGTTAATGAATGTTATAAAACTTGTAATAATAAAAGATAAAATTGAGGATAATTATTTCTGAAATTATGAAACAAAAAAGTAATTCCAAACCTGTAAAAGATTTAGAAAATCTTATCTCTCAAGTTTCAATGCCAAATTTAACCCTAAAAATAATTGAACTAAGTTCTCAATTAGAAAGTGAACAGCTTTTGAAACTTTCCAAAGATTATTCAAGGATGTGGGCAATTCTTTCAGGAAGAATGTGGTTTATCCTAACAGGTTCTCTCGGTTTTGAAGCAAAAAAACGCGACGATGTGGAATGGTATAAGCCGATAGCCTATAAACCGAATAATGAACGCGAGATCATTTTTGAAAAGTTAGCTAAAGCATTAGATATTGATTCCTACGCTTTTCACGAAGACTATCGAATTTTTGTAAAATTTGGAGATTACCTTATCGAACTTCTCAGCAGTAACCCTGATAAAATTCTGCCGCGATATTATTATTTAACCGCCGCCAGATTCCCTAAGCCTTTGGAGATTCTGCAATTTTTTGAAGAACAATACTCTAAAGGTGGGTATAATATATTTCGTGCGCGATATGCCGCAAGACTATTCGGAGAAGGCGCAACTAAAGAACAAGTCATTCGACACGATAAAGAATCCATCCAAAATAATCCCGACAGATACAAGGATTCTACAATTGAGGCTATGGAATCTCCGGTATTTAGATTTTTCATTCCAAAGACTAATTCTAATCAAATCTGGATTGAAGAAATCTTAAATAAATATGAAACTTTTGATAACTGGTTTAGTGCAAAGTGTAATGAAGAATTCAAAAATGAATAGTATAAACAATTAATTTCTTTGAAATATTTAGTTGTTAGCGATGTCGCTATCATTCGATTAAATTTTAGTAAACATCCACATTATGAAAATTTGACTCAAAATAGCAAAATTTTACAAGTTTTGTATCGTATTTGTATCTGTTTTATTAATGTGTTTGCTTAAATTCAACTATTTCAATTACTTGCAGGTATTAGTTTCTTTTTGTATTGGGCAAGTAACAAGCAAAAAATAACACTTGGATTTATTAGTGTAAAATCGAATAACTAAATCCGGTTGAAATTTCAACCGGATTTTCTTTGTTTACAGGGAAGTTTTTAATTTGAAAATTTTATAAATAAGCGTAAGATGCCTATTGATTTAAATGTAGCTTTTAACAATGAGGAAAAATGGAATTATTAACTTATCTTTTATTGACAATCACATTGCTTTTATGTGTAAATTGCTCGGCAAAAATCGAAACAGCTAACACTTCACAGGAAACTTCCGTTCAGTCAAATAATAATAGCCAAAATGTAAACTCCGAAAATGCAGAAGGCTCTGCCGTCCAAACGAATCTCGGAAAAGTTTCGCCCGATGCGGTTGTCAAAGAATTATATGATCTGCATAAAAAACAAAAAGGTCCGTTTTTTGAAACTAAAAACCGCGCTTTAATCAACAAATTTTTTGATAAAACGCTTGCTGATTTTATCTGGAACGAATTAAACAGCAACAGCGACGAAGCCGGAGTTTTAGATTTCGACGTGCTTTATAATGCACAGGATTTCGACATCAAAAAATTCGCCGTCAGCGAACCGAAAATCACGGGCGAAAAGGCGGAAGTTACCGCTTCATTTGAAAACTTCGGCGAAAAACAAAATATTATTTTTCTGATGGTCAAAAGCGGTAATTCGTGGAAAATCTCCGACATAAAATATAATAACAAAGACACTCTGCTCGGATATTTCAAGGAAGATGCAAAAAATAAGACCTCAAATAATACGGACGAAACCGGAGATTTTGAAGGAACATATCAGGTCGGCGACACGACCTGCACGATCAAACCGATAAAAATGGCTTTTGAGTTAAAATGGTCGAAAGGCAGCAGCACGATGATTTTCTTCTACGACAGCGAAACATCTGGCGGTTTGACTTACGCTTCGGAAGACGGCGGAAAAGGCAAAGATAAATTTGTTTTCGATGATGAAAGTCTGTCAACCGGAAAATTTATCCGCGCCGACGGCAAGGAAATGAGCGTGAAGAAAGTTAAATAATGGTGAATTGTGAACGGTGAAGGGTGCACTTTAATATCGCGTTTCTGCCTTTTTTCTATTTAAAGATTCTACCGAATGAAAAGTAAAATTTTCCGCGTCCGTTTTCGTTGACGCTTCCGCCGATGAAAACGGGACCGAGCGGCGTTTCGATGATCGCACCGCTCGACACGCTTTGACGATAATTGACTCGATTAAACTTTTCAAACGCGCTTCCGCCTTCATACCACGCGCCGAGATAGGCTTTTCCGCCCAGAAAAGTCGGGAAAATTTTTGGATTGTGCAAGAGTCCGAAACCTCCCTGAACATAATTTCCCGCTCGAAATTGTTCAAAACCATAACCGCCGAGCCGAAAAGGTCCGCCGAGTGTAAATTGTTGAAATGGCGGTGCAGTATCTCCGAAAGTCGCGCCGCCACCGCCGAATCCGAAGAGAATATTTCTTTCACTAAGCGAATAAAATGTATTAAATCTGGTTTCGGCTTGCGTGAAATTTCCGGTTGCGCCGGGACTGTCGAAATAATAATTGAGTGTAGTTCTCGACAAAATCCCGCGTGTCGGAACTTGCGCTTTATCGAGTCCGTCGTAAATCCAGCGTGTGCCGACGGTGCTGAATCTGCCCTTTAATTCAGGAAGCAAAGGATCGCCGATGCGCCGCGCAACATCTTGATAACCAATCGTATAGCCCGCCCGCAATTCGCTTCGCGCATTGAAATTGTAGCCAAAATCAACTCCTGCTTGTGCTTCATATCCGGCATATTCCGCTAAACGATTAGCTCCATCAAACAAATTAATTCGGCGGCGTTCATAAGAAACACGCGGTGCAACAAAAAATTTGGTTTTTCCGAGTGGACGATAATATTCCGAACGGAGAAAAATATTCGAACCGAGCCGCACATCGTTGCGCCATTCCGAGCCGTAACGCCCGATGTCAAAAAACGTCAAACGTGCCAGAAAATTGAAGTTTACGTTGTCTGCCTCGACGCTGTTGACATCGAAACCGAGTTCGAGCCGCGTCGGATTTGCAGGTTTTTCGCCGATTTGACTACTGCTGATAATCAAACCTGTTTGCCCTTTTTCATCCGTCAAACCGTAATCGAGCGAATCGAAACGCCCCGTTCCGACCAAATCTGTTAAATCTTTGGCAAGTTCATTTTGTTTGGTTTGATCCAAAGGTTGATTAATATATTTGTCGCCGAGTTTTTCCTTAATGGTTTGAATTGCATCATTATCTTTTCCCTCAACGGCAACAAATTTCGGAATCGGCGCAACCTCCGGCAATTCGCGCTGTTTGCGTTTGGCAAGATGTTCTTGCCATTCGAATTCATCGAGCGAAAGACTTTTCAAAAGCGGGACTTTTTCCGCCGCGCCTTGATAACCGAGTTCGATGATTTTTTCACTTTCGGTAAAATCCGCTAATGTGAAATCTTCAAGATCGGGCGCAATGATAAAATCGGCTTCGCGCAAACTTCGGCGTGAATTGTCTAATGTTGCGATATTTATGGTTTGCGCCAGAACTCCGGGCAGACTTTCCAGAGATTCACGGCTTCCGAGTTGAGTTTCGATATTGACGACGATAATAATATCCGCGCCCATTGCTTTGACAATATCGGTCGGAATATTATTAACAAGTCCGCCGTCCGACAAGATTTTTCCGTCAATTTCGACCGGCGAAAAAACTCCCGGAATACTCATCGTCGCCCGCAATGAACGCGAAAGCGAACCGCTCTTCAAAGTAACGGAAGTGCCGTTCACCATATCCGTTCCGACCGTGCGAAAGGGAATCGGCAAGTTTTCAAAATCATTAACCGAAGCGTATGGCAAAGTTACGCGATCAAAAAGAAGTCCGATTTCCTGTCCCGAATTGAGTGCGTTCGGGAGTTTCAAATCGTTCGCTTTACCTTTCAAAGTAATCGGCGCGGGAATATTCCTTCGATCTTCCTTGCGGCGAAATGACAAATTATCAAATGAGGTCGAAAGCTGTAAAAGTTGATCCCAATCGAGTGTGCCGACAAATTCTTCGATCTGCGCGGGCGATTTGCCGAGCGCATACATCGCACCTATGAGTCCGCCCATACTTGCGCCGCCGATGTAATCAACCGGAATGCGATTTTCCTCTAAAACTTTCAGAACGCCGATGTGTGCAAAACCGCGTGCGCCGCCGCCGCTTAAAACCAATCCGATGGTTTTACGCTTTTTCGGCGCAGTTGATTGACCGAAAATCGTTTGTGGAAAATTTAATAAAAGAAGAATAAAAATGACTGCGATTTTTTTTGTCATACAAAACTCGATTAGAAACGGTCTTCGGATAAAAGCAATAAGTTATTATAAACCACTAGCCGAAAACTTTCGTCAAATGATTGCTGACACGGCATTTTAATTGAAGATTGTGCAAGTTAAAGTATATTTATTTTTAATACTTTAACCTTCGGAATAGATGCGAGATGAAAGATGATAACTGATAGATTAAATCTGTCATCTATGATCTATCAGCTATCATCTATTCCGAAGATTATTTCTTAGTTTTAATTAATCATTCACAATTAACCGCTAGTTAATTCCGAAAATTCTGCGTAATCATCAGCCCGCGTCTGCCGCCGTCTAAAATGCCGATGCCGACGCGCCCGAATTGCGGACGCATAATGTTTGCGCGGTGTCCGGGCGAATTCATCAAACCCGTGTGCGCGATCTTCAAAGTCGGCGCAAGTGCAAGATTTTCGCCCGCTGTTCGATAAGTTACTTTGTCATCTTTCATTTGGTCAAACGGATTTTCGCCTTCCGGCGTGTTGTGCGAAAAATATCCGCGCTCGAACATATCAGCCGAATGTTTGACGGCGACGCTACGCATTTCGTAATCGGCAGAAAGCGGCGCAAGATTTTCGGCGGCTCGTTCCTTGTTTATCAGCACAAGCATTTCGGCTTCGAGATCGGGACGTTCGCGGAATTCTCTTATCTTAAAAGGCAATTCGACCGTTTCATCCGAACCGGGATAATTTGTCAGACGATGCGTGAGCGTTTCATTAATCGCTTCCTCAAAGACGGGCGCAATTGCAGCTTGGATTCCGTCGGAATAAATTGCCAGCGGTTCTGCCAACTTACTTTCATTCAAAGAATCTTGAAAACCGCCGGAAAACGGCATTGAAAAAAGTGCGGCGGCAATAAATACTGCCAAAATCAAACCGCTGACAATTCCCGGCAAAATGCCCAACGCACGGTTTAAGTTATCTTTTCGGAAATCTTTCGGCAATTTTTTGATTAGAAAACCACTGAGATATTGAAGCAAAAAACTGATCGAGAAAAGCACGAGTAAAAAAGCAAGCGGTTTTGTCCAAACCTGTGTCCAATCGGTGATTGCTTCAAAAATGCGCGAAACCGGATGATAGAGAGCAAATGCCAGAAAAAGGCTGATAATCCAACGCAAAATATCGAGCAACCCGGAAACGAAACCGCGATAATAACCAAAAGCCGCGCTCAACAAAACTATGGAAATGAGAAATAGATCAATTAAATTCATTGGTATTTTGACGCTTTAAAGCCGCGAAATGTTTCAGAGAAAATTTGGCAACTCTAAAAATTATTTTGTGCGGCATCGCTTTGCGGGCAAACTGAATCTATAATTTCGGTTAAAACAATTCAGATGCTTTTCTCGACAAGGAAATTTTACAAATGACGACAAAATTAATAAATCTCGTAATTATACTTTTTATCGGCGCGAGTTTTATCGGCGCACAAACAATGGAAAAAGACAAAATGCAGAAAACGGCAATGGCAGAAGATTTTCATTCATATTCAAATCCGGGAGAAATTCAGGTTACGCATATTGATCTCGATTGGGACGTTTTGTTTGACAAGAAAATTTTGCAAGGCACGGCGACTTTGAGTTTAGAGTATAAAAGAAATCTTGATCCGAACGTGATTTTGAAACTTGATACGCGCAATTTGAACATTGAAAAAGTCGAAACTTTAAACGATGATGGGAAAACTTTTACACCAACAAAATTTAAAGTCGGTAAAGCGGATAAATTTCTTGGTGCGCCGCTTGAAATTGCAGTTCTTAATTTGGCAAATCGCGTAAAAATTACCTATTCGACGAGTCCAAACGCTTCGGGTTTGCAGTGGCTCACGCCGGAACAAACCGCCGGAAAGAAAACGCCGTTTATGTTTTCGCAAGCACAGGCGATTCACGCGCGTTCGTTCATTCCGCTGCAAGATTCGCCGCAAGTTCGCGTAACTTATTCGGCGAAAGTTCGCACGCCGAAAGGTCTTTTAGCAGTAATGAGCGCGGAAGGAAATTCACAAAATAACGATCAGCGCGGCGGCGAATATTCTTTCAAGATGACGCATCCGATTCCGTCTTATTTGATCGCAATTGCCGTCGGCGATTTGAAATTTCAGAGTTTGGGAGTTCGAACTGGCGTTTACAGCGAACCTTCGATGCTCGAAAAATCGGCTTATGAACTCGCCGACACGGAAAAAATGGTCGAAGCGACCGAGAAGATTTATGGCAAATATCGTTGGGGAAGATACGATTTATTAGTTCTGCCGCCGAGTTTTCCGTTCGGCGGAATGGAAAATCCGATGCTGACATTTGCCACGCCCACAATTTTGGCGGGCGATAGAAGTTTGGTTTCACTTGTCGCGCACGAACTCGCGCATTCGTGGTCTGGAAATTTAGTGACGAACGCAACCTGGCGCGATTTTTGGCTGAATGAAGGTTTTACGACTTATCTTGAACGACGAATTATCGAAGCGGTTTACGGCGTGAACCGACGCGAAATGGAAGCGACTTTGGGCAAACGCGGACTTTTAGAAGAACTCGCAGAAACCGATGAACGCGACCAAATTATGCACGTTGATCTCAAAGGACGCGATCCCGACGACGGTTTTACAGGAATTCCTTACGAAAAAGGTGCGTTGTTTCTGCGGCATTTGGAAGAAACAGTCGGGCGCGAAAATTTTGACAAATTCGTGCGCGGATATTTTGATTCACACGCTTTTCAAAGCATTACGACAGAAACTTTTGAAGATTATCTAAACAAGAATTTGATTGATAAAAACCTAAAAATTCTTTCCCGCGCAGATGCCCTCGAATGGATAGAAAAAGCAGGTTTGCCGAAAGACACGCCGAATCCACAATCGGACTCTTTTGCAAAAGTAGAATTGCAAACTGCCGGTTATATGAGCGGAAAGATTGCCGCGAAAAATATTGCGTCAAAAGATTGGACGACTCAGGAATGGTTGCATTTCTTGAAAACTCTGCCCGAAAACCTTGGCGCGGAGAAAATGGCTGATTTGGACAGCGCATTTAATTTTACAAAAATTGGAAATTCGGAAATCGCGTTTCAATGGCTGATGATGTCTATAAAAATCAAATATTCAGCGGCGGATGCGCGGCTTGAAGAATTTTTGACGACGATCGGACGGCGCAAATTCGTTAAACCTTTGTTTGAGGAACTCGTTAAAACGCCCGAAGGAAAAGCGCGGGCAATGGAAATCTACAAAAAAGCGCGTCCCGGTTATCATCCAATTACACAAGGTTCAATTGACGCAGTTTTAAGTTTGAAAAGTTGAATGAGCTGAAGACGGTCACAAATCAAAGTATATTTCTTATATTTTTTGCAGATGCCTTCAAATAATTATTAAAAAAGCGAAAGCCTTCGACATTTGCCGAAGGCTTTCGCTTTGAACATTAAAAAATATTCAAAAATTTACCAGCGCGAACCGCCGCCGTAGTTGCCGCCGCCGCCGCCGCCGCCGCGATTTCCACCGCCGCCGCCGCCATAGCCGCCGCCGCCGCCGCGTCCGCCGCGATTTCCGCCGCCGCCGCCCGCCCGATTTTCGCGCGGTTTGGCTTCATTAACGGTCAATTCACGACCGTCAATTTCTTTGCCGTTGAGCTGTTCGATAGCGTTTTCCGCTTCTTCTTTCGAAGACATTTCGACGAATCCGAATCCGCGCGAACGTCCTGTGTCGCGGTCTTCGATGATGTTTGTTGATTCGACCGTGCCGATTTCACCAAATACTTGTTCTAAATCTTGTGTTGATGTGTTGAAGGAAAGATTTCCTACATATAATTTCGTTGACATAATAATATTGTACCTTTTACCCTTTAAGAAGGGAATTTCAAAAAGAAGCGTCGAATCGGATTTGTCTTCAGGATTGGTTTAACACCTGTTTAAGAATCGGGTTTCGGATGCTCGAATAAATTAAGAGCGACTTCTGTAACTAATAAACGAACCTGCTCTCGAACTACCCAAAAACCATTTTGACGAGCGCGTCATTTTCTGACGCAAGAGACGGGCTTAACGATTTCTATGATGCACTCTTTCCCAAATAGTTGCAAACAGAGTTTTGAGTTTATCCGCAAACTTCTTTTCATCACCTTTCAAAAGTGTTGCGAAAACAAATAAAATGGAGCATTTTGGTAAAAGTAATTTTTGTTCAAAATCAAGATTTTGCTAAAATAAAGCCTTATAATCGAGAATATTCAGGCAATTTATAAAATTGGAGTTTTTCACCCATTGAAACTGATCGATCTACCCGAAGATGAGATCGTAACGCTTCGGTATTTTGATTTTTGTTTTTAACAGTTATTTCCGGTTTGTTCGGACGATAAATACATTTCGCGGCAAAGTGCGTTGCCAAAACTAAAACTCCGCCGAGCAATAATCCTAAAATAAGAAAAATCGCATAGTTTCTCGAAACCCTCTTTTGTTCGAAAATTATCGGTTGAGTTGGAGGAATATTTTGGATGTTTTCAAAGCCTTCAGTTGGTGATGTCGTTTCGCCAAAGTCAACTACAATCGGATCACGATGAATTATTATGTCGGCTTCTACCTCTTCATATTCAGAGGTCAAAGAAAGATTTTCTTCGATTAAAACTTCCCCGTTGTCTGAAAAATAAACCGATTCAACACCAAAACCCGAATTGAATTGCGGACATTTTTTCACAGATTAATCTTACTTTCGTGGAAACGAAAACTTTTAACAGTTCAAATTGTATGATTATTGATCCGCAAAATACAAAAAAAGGCGAAGTCTTATTTCGCCTTTTAGGTAAGATTTATAATTTGTTAAACTTTTGCAATCGCAACAATTCCCGTGCGGTCGGAAACCACGACTCCGCCGGGTTTTTCTTTTGTTATAGCAAACATTTTCGGGTTTTTGACGTTTATTTTTGCATCAATCGGAATAATTACTTCGCCGTCTTTATTGACATCAAAAACGCCGCCGTCAATCGGGTATTTTTCGTCCTGCGCTTCGTCGAAAATCCAAAGTTGATACGTTGATTTGCTTGAATCATTTGCCGGCAAACCGCGAAAACGGATGTATCCTTTCTGTTCGGAGCCGCTCCAGACGATATCGCCGGAAATCTCATTTGGCGATTTCGGATCGGCTTTTGCTACTTCCGCTTTTAGTGTATCTTTAGCCGAAGCAAGCAGTTGCTCACGCTTTTGCACGTCGGTGGGCTGCGGAGTCGGAGTTTGCAAAACGGGTGGTTTATTTCCCGCAACATCTGTTTGTCCTTGAAATCTTGTCAAGTAAAGATTTACTGCCAGAGCAATACAGGCAAATGCCGCCACGCCCCAACCGAGTGATTGCCAGAATGAAGTTTTCGGTGCATAGCTAGCAGAAGTTGCCAAAGAACCATTATTTACCTCATTTCGCGGCTCGAAACTGATTGTTTCCTGTAATCCTTCGTTCCATCCAAAATAATCTTCGGCATTTGCCATGATTTTAGAACGAAGATGGAAGGGCATTTTTTCGCCGGAATCAATTACCGAAAGATTTATCGCAGTCGCGGCTAATTCAAAAGAATCGTCGTCTTTCCATTCGGGAAATTCTTTTTCAAGTTTTTTTAACTGTTCTAATTCGTTTGCATCCAAAAAAGCCACGGCTTTTTTGCACAGGAGATCGAGCAATGTTTCTTCATTTAAATTTTTCATGCTGATACCTCCTTTGAATTTCCTGAATTTCCTGAACCTAAAATCTCACGCATTTGCATTAAGCCGCGTCTAATATGTGTTTTAACCGTGCCGAGCGGCATATCGAGCGTCTCGGCAATTTCCTGATGCGAACATCCTTGAACAATCGAAAGATAAATCGCCTGTCGCTGTTCGGGACGCAATTCCTTCATTGCTTTTGCGGCTTCTTTGGCTTCGATGCTCGTCAAAATATCTTCATTCGAGTCTTTTGAGGGCTCGTACAAAATATCTTCCAATGAGTCAATATCAGGCTTGCGAGTTACTTTACGCAATCTATCAATCAGACGACGGCGGGCGATCATTGCTATAAACGTTGTTTCGGATGCCTGATTTTCATCAAATCTTCCGGCATTTTTCCAAACGTCAATAAAAATTTCCTGCACCGCATCTTCTGCATCTGCATTATTTCGGCACATACGCCGAGCCAAAGACCAAACCAGACCGCCGTAATTGTCCAAGCAGTCTTGAACGGCGGTTTTATCTCCATCAGCGATACGTTGTAAGATAACTTGAGCCACAAACTTTATTCTCTCTAATATTAGTTTATAGAATTTAAGTTATCTCATTATAAAGGCTTTTGCCAAACCAGCAAAAACTAATCCTGCCACGGATGCCTTTAATAGCTTTTTAATACGGCAGCAATCGCTCTTTAAACGAAAATTAATAACTGCTATTTATTTCCGTTAAAACTTATTTTTTCGGCAAAAACTTTATTTTGCCTTTCAGGATATTATTCGGATGTATTATAAAAACAGATTCAGACGAAACAAAAATTTATCGGGAGTTATAAACTTTTGAAAAGATAAAGATGATAAAAAGCAACGACGTTGTCGCGGCGGAAATCAAGCAAAATTGGCAGAAGGCTTCGATAACAAAGCCTTGCAAGTAGATTAAATACGCGGTGAAGGTTGCCATTACGACAACTAAAGCCCCGAAAATATTCCACATCGAACGATTTCCGTAAGCCGCTAAAATTGCCAGAGAAAATGCCAAAAAATATGCTGCCGCGCCGAATGCCGCTGTTGGAATACCGAACATTTCAGCATATTGACTCGACAAAACCGTTTCGCAACCCGTCACCATATTACACGGAACGGCTTCCCCCGTGAAATGATGAATTGTCAGATAAACCGCATCTGCCAAACCAAGCAAAGCGATAAACGCTGCTAAAATCGGCAACTTAAAAAAACCATTTCCGTTTTGCTTGAATATATTTTCCGACATAACTATTTATTTTCCGCACCCGTTTTGGGCTGTCCAGTTTCAGTCGAATTTTCCGTCTTCGGCTGATTTTGAGAGTTTCCTGTTCTTTGCAGTTCGGCATCAACAATCTGACGCAATCCTTCAACCGTCATTTGCTCGAACGGAACTAATAAACCATTAACGTAAACCGACGGAGTTGAATTAACCCTTAATCCCTGCGCTCTCTGAAGATCGGAATCAACTCTTTGTTTCGCCGGAAGTCCGACAATATCGCTCTGAAATTTTGGCATATCAAGACCGATTTGCTGAGCGTAATCAGTAAATAATTTGCGATGATCGGTTGATGCAGACCATTCGGCTTGTTTTGTAAAAAGAAGATTTTGCATATCCCAGAATTTGTTCTGCAATCCGGCGGCTTCGGCGGCGACTGCCGCGTCATAAGCCTTCGGGTGCATTTGGACGAGCGGGAAATTGCGGAAAATAAACTTAATCCGATTATTATAAATTGACGCGATTTGCTTTAATACCGGATATTTTACACTGCACGTCGGACATTGGTAGTCAGCAAATTCTTCGACAATTACGGGCGAAGTCTGCGAACCCAAGATGTGCGGAGGCTGCGCTCCGGGCGGTGAGTTGGCATAAATCTCTGCTGCACTTTGACTGGCTTGAGTGTTTGCCGCCGTATTTTTAGCAATCGG
The DNA here is from genome assembly GCA_038251885.1 of Pyrinomonadales bacterium. Classification (GTDB taxonomy): domain Bacteria; phylum Acidobacteriota; class Blastocatellia; order Pyrinomonadales; family Pyrinomonadaceae; genus JAHCHG01. The sequence goes on from JBBSAX010000004.1 coordinate 12,227, forward strand.
ATTCGGCTTTGATTTCGATGATGTGTAAAACCACCAACCGCCGATTAAGACGAGAAGAAAAACTGCTCCAATGATTAATAAAGGAGTTCCGCTGTTATTATTATTTGATTTACTTTCCATTTTTAATTTATAACTTTCCGCCGCCCTTTTCCGGCGCGTCGTTCTTCTAAAATTTCGATTGTTTCTTTAACTTTCGTATAAATTCCGTCGGAATCCAAACCGTATTTTGCCAGTAATAATTTTGGATCGCCGTGTGTAATAATTCTATCAGGAACGCCCATTCTGACGAGCTTTACGCCATCGAGCATCGAATTTGCTTCGAGCAGTTCCATTACCGCCGAACCGAATCCGCCCGCTAAATATGCTTCTTCGACCGTTATGATCAGACGCTTTGTTTGCGCGAGCGCAAGAATTAATTCCGAATCGAGTGGTTTGACGAATCTGGCGTTGACAACGGTTGCACCAATTCCGTCTTTTTCTAAAAATTCTGCAGCTTCCATCGCCGGATACACCATCGAACCGTAAGCGATTATTGCAACATCGCCCACCGAATCGCGTAGAAGTTCGGCTTTTCCGATTTCTAATTCCTTCGGTTTTTCTGAAATATCAACGCCGACACCTGCACCGCGCGGATAACGAATCGCCGCCGGACCTTTGTGATTTACAGCAGTCAAAAGCATTTCGCGCATTTCGCCCTCGTCTTTCGGAGCCATTAAGACTATGTTCGGATAACCGCGCAAATATGAGATGTCAAGCAGTCCGTGATGAGTCGGTCCGTCCGCACCGACGATTCCGGCTCTGTCCATCGCAAAAGTTACGTTCAAATTTTGCAAGCAGACATCGTGAATGATCTGGTCAAAACCGCGTTGCAGGAATGTCGAATAAATCGCGGCGACGGGTTTCAAACCTTCGCAAGCCATTCCCGCACAAAAAGTTACGGCGTGTTGTTCGGCAATTCCGACATCAAAAGCGCGTTCGGGAAATTTTTCCAGAACTATATCAATTCCCGTTCCGTCAGGCATTGCGGCGGTCAAAGCAACGATCTTTTCGTCCGTTTCCATCAATTCGCACATCGTTTCACCGAAAATCTGCGTATATGATTTCGGCGAAGAACTGCTCGATTTGATCGCTTTTCCGGTTTTCAAATCAAAAGGTCCGGTCGCGTGCCAGGCATAATAATTTTCTTCACGCGACGGATAGCCTTTGCCTTTCGTCGTTAAAGCGTGAACGATGACGGGACCGTCTTCGACTTTTTTCGCTTCTTCCAAAGCGCGGACGAGCATCGGAACATTATGTCCGTCAACGTAGCCGATATATTTAAAACCGAGTTCATTAACCAACGCGCCGGGTAAAACCGCCGCCGCAATCGCGTCTTTAACGGTTTTCGCGGCGCGACGCAAGCTGTGTCCGACACCCGGAACCGATTCCAAAGTCCCGCCGAATTCTTCCTTCAAACGATGATAACTTTGCGCTTCTTTGATTCGATTCAAATATCGCGTCAACGCGCCGACCGCCGGGGCGATTGACATATCATTATCATTGAGCAAGACGATCAATTTTGTTTTAAGATGTCCGGCTTGATTGATCGCTTCCATCGCCATTCCGCCGGCGAGCGACGAATCGCCGATCAAAGCGCAGACGTGAAAATCTTCCTCTTTTCTGTCGCGGGCGACTGCCATTCCAAGCGCGGCGGAAAGCGAGGTCGAAGCGTGTCCCGCACCAAATGTGTCGTATTCCGATTCGGCACGCCGCAGAAAACCGCTCAAACCGTTATATTGTTTGACGGTGTGCATCTGGTCGCGTCTGCCGGTTAAAATTTTGTGAGCATACGCCTGATGCCCAACGTCCCAGACAAGGCGATCTTTCGGCGTATCAAATGCGTAGTGCATTGCGACCGCCAATTCGACCGCGCCCAAACTTGCGCCGGTGTGACCGCCGATGCGCGAACAGGTTTCCAGAATAAATTGGCGAACTTCATCGGCAACTTCCTGTAAATCTTCTATTTTTAATTGTCTTAAGTCTGCAGGGGAATTAATTTCTGATAAAAATCTCATTTAGCTTTTTCCAATTTTTTTATATCCTCAAACATCGCATTTTACCGTGCCGATTCGCAAATGTTAAATGATAAAACTGAATATATGAAAATTTCTTCGACCAAAACACATTTTATTTCGTCTAAATATGCAACTTAGCCAAAAAGCTACAAATTTCTTAAAATTCAAAAAGAGGTATAAATATGTCAATCAAACAAAACTTTTTTTCCGTTATTTCATTAACTATCGCAGTATTCGCTTTCTCAACCTTTATTTCCGCGCAGGACAGCAGCAATAAAGCCGATGATACTCCGGCACCGGCGGTAAAAGAAGGCAAATTCGGAAAACGTGGTTACGGCGAAGGTCGTCGCGGCGGCAAGGGTATGAACGGCGGAAATGTTATGCGTCAACTTCGCGGACTCGAATTAACCGATGCTCAAAGAACGCAAATTAAATCATTAATGGAAACTCAAAGAACAACATTTGCGCCGCAACACGAAGAACTGAGAAGTCTGATGATGAAAAAACGCGACGGTTCGATCAACGAAACCGAACAAGCGCGTTTTGACCAACTCAAAAATGAACTGAAAGCATCTTCCGAACAGATGAGAATTCAAATTATGGCATTACTGACACCGGAACAAACTGCGAAATTAACTCAGATGAAAGCCGAAAGGGAACAGAAGAGGCAGGAACGCAAACAACAAAGACAGGAACGCAAACAGCAACAAGGGGAAATACCGAAGGATAACTAAAAATTCTTTTTGTCAAAATCTTTTTCATTTAGAAAATCGTTTCTTCGCGTGAAGAAACGATTTTTTTTCTGGAAAATTTCACTAATTTACAATCTCAAGATAACAAGCACGAATGATTATGATGGATGAAAGTCCAAATCTCTTTGTCAAAAGCAAAGCGGGAAGCCGGAGATGATTCATGTTTAAGTCGAAAGCTGGATAATCATTTGTGCTTCTTTCTATATAAAAACGAAAAACAAAAAAGCGTGAAATCAATTGATTTCACGCTTTTTTGTTTTAATGTAAATTGAAAATTTATCCGATAAACATTTCGTCATCGTGATAAGCGCGATCAATTTGCTTTGGTGAAGGTGCAAATAAAACTTCCAGACCTTTTCGCACACCCGCCATAATCGCGGCAATTTCCCGCGCCGGTTCGACGACTTTTGCCTGAACAAAATCCGTTGTCGTCACGACCTGCATCTGCGTCCGGTCAATCGTTTGGCTGACAAGCGCAACTTTTTCCTTTGCTTCGTTTGCCGTCATTCCGACAAGTTGTTTAATCTCGGCAACTTCTTCTTTAATCAATCCGGCAGACTCTGAAAAATACTTGGTTGCCATCGAAAGATTTTCCGAAATTTCGTTAAATTGAACGGAAATTTCCTTGCCTTGTTTGCCAATCGCATTGACTTGAATCATCAAAGGCTCGACTTTAGAAATCAGAGGATTTACCTTTTTCTCGAGGCGATGAACGGTATTGACAACTCTTTTCACGATCATTGCAATAACGATCAAAGTGATTGCCATAACGATGAACATCACGGCAATGATAATTGACGATATCATCATCCAAAACTGTGGTTCATTAGCATTCATAATTAATTGTTTCCAGAATCTTCGGGTGTGTCCGAATTTTTATCTTCAACCGGATAACTCGGACGACCTTCGACAATTGAGTTTACTTCATTGCGTTGTTTTTCTTCGTGATACGCTTCCTTTCCGGCTTCAATCGCAGCCGTAAAAGGATTTGCAGTTTGTGCGGCGGCAGATTTTGCTTTATCGCTAAACTGTTCGGCGACGGCTTTTGCTTTATCGCCAATTTCGCCCGCTTTTTCCTGCGCGGTTTGATACAGATCGCTGGCTTTTTCGCGCGTAACTTCGTAGTAATCACCGGCACGTTCGCCGACCAAAGCCGCTGTTTCTTTGCTTTTTTCAATGCCTTTGCGGGTTACATCAGCAATGTCGCCGCGCAATTCGTGTCCTGACTTCGGTGCGAAAAGCAATGCCAACGCCGCACCGATTCCGCCGCCGATCAATAAATAAGTTAATTTGGTAGTTGCACTCGCTTCTTCCCGTTCGTATTCGTATTTCATATTGGTTCTCCTAATCAGCAGATTTCTCTACAAAAAATAAATTTAAATGTTTTGTGCTATTGAATATAACAGAAATTAAGTGGCAAGGGCAATCAAAAGTTTAAAGGTAAAAACGATAATTCTTAGAATCTATGTTCAAACCTAGACATTGAAAAAAGTTTAAGGGAATTATCAATTCTTAACGCATATTCAGTAAGACCTCCATTTACCTACTGAAAAATAGTGAAAAATTGACAATTGATAGTTGATAATTGAAGTTTTCCTTTCGGTTCTGATTCATATATAAAATAGATTTATTTGGAAAAATCAAGCCATAGAAAAATACTCCAGCCATCTGCCAAACTCAATTACGGCATCAAAGCGTTGTTAAATTAGTCAATTTTTTTAAAAAATTAAAACCAATTCGCTCCAAAAGTTGTTATTATATTTTTGTAAAGAGTGAAAATTGTGAATTTTGCGAATAGACTTGAGCAAAATTCACAGCTAAAACCAAAATGTCACTAAACGATTTCATTCCAACAATAAATACTTTGCGAAATGTCATGGACATCGCGTTGGTGTTTATTATTGTCTATGTCGTGCTGAAACTTCTGCGCGGAACGCGGGCAGTGCCGACGGTTGTTGGAATGGTGATTTTGGCTCTGCTTTACTGGCTCGCGGTCGCCCAGCAGCTTGCCACGCTCGAATTCGTATTACAATCGGCGGCGTTTTATATCGGTGTGGCGATTATTGTTCTTTTCCAGTCGGAGATTCGTCAGGCATTGATTTATTTCGGCAATCGTCTGCAATTTCCGGTTTTTCGCCGGACAAGTGGCAGTCTTGGAGAAACGATTTACGACGAAATCGTCTTAGCGGCGACAACGCTTGCTTCGGAAAAAATCGGTGCGTTGATCGTCATTGAAAGGACTGTCGGTTTGCGAAATTTTATAGATGCGGGCGTTCAACTCGATGCGCGAGTCAGTTACGATTTAATTGTCACGCTTTTTAATCCGGCAACGCCTCTGCACGACGGGGCGGTGATTATCAAAAACGAACGCATCGCCGCCGCTTCGTGTTTTCTGCCGCTGACAAAAAATCCGAGTATTTCGCGCGAACTCGGAACGCGCCACCGCGCCGGAATCGGAATCACGGAAGGTTCGGATGCCATTTCGGTCGTTGTTTCCGAAGAAACGGGTTTGATCACATTTGTCGAAGACGGTAGAGTCAGGCGCAATATTGAGCCGACAAAGTTACGCCGTTTGCTCTTAAAATCAATGAATTTGACGATTGATGGAAAAAAACAGGAAAAACAAACAAAGGCGATGAAGGAAACGGAAACCGAAATAACCGTCGGATAGAAAGATTAAAAGATTAAAAGTAAAAGAGTAAAAGAGTAAAAGAGTAAAAGAGTAAAAAAGTTTTTCTCGAAAATCACCGAATTTGATGTATTTCAATAACTGAATTTTTTCATTTTTACCTTTTTTTACTTTTACACATTTAAATAAAGATGTTTTCATTTTCGATAGAAAAATTTTTTCCGAACGAAGACGGCGAATTTTCATTTCGCCGTCTGTTTGAGCGTATTTTTCTCGACGATTGGCTGATGAAACTGGTCGCATTAATTATTACGCTCGCGCTCTGGTTTGGTGTAACCGGACTTCGCACACCGATTGAAAGACGTTTGGATAATGTCACGCTCAAGGTTCTCATCTCTAATGAATTGGCGATTACGAACACGCCGGTCGAAGAAGTCAGTCTGATTGTTAGAGGCGATAAAAGTAAGCTCGATTCGATAAGAGAAAAAGATGTTATAGTTTTGCTCGATTTAACGAATGCTCAAGCCGGAGACCGGACAGTTGAAATAAAACCTGAGAATGTCAACCTTGACCTTCCGAGCGGTGTTCGGCTCGAAGAAATTCAACCGAGCAAAATTGCGGTTAAACTCGAAAAGGTAGAAAAACGAGAAATTTTCGTGAAAGCCGAAACCGAAAACAATCTGCCGGAAGGATTTGAAATTTACGGTATTTCGGTGATTCCGCAAAAAGTTCCCATTCGCGGACCTGCCAGCTATGTCAATTCGATAGATTCTATTTCGACGGAAAAAATTGATCTCAAAGATCGCCAAACGGATTTTACCGTCCAGCAGGTTCCGCTGAATATCGTAAATCCGAAAATTACCGTTGTGGATGAAACGGTTGTTGATGTATTTTTCCGCATCGGCGAAAGGCGAATCGAAAGGTTATTTATTGTTCCGGTTGAAAAGGAAAAACGGACGGCAACTATTATTTTATACGGTGCGCGTTCGCTTTTAAACTCACTAAAAACAGAAGATATAAAAGTTCAATTGGTTAAATCGGAATCAAATTCAGATTCTCTCACCTTAACTTTGCCTGCCGATGTTCAGGAAAAAGTGGAGATTAGAAAGTCGCAGTTAAACGGAAGATAGACCGAAAGTAAAAGGTTCAAATTAAAAGCTAAAGCTAATAAATATGGTAACTTTTGCAATTCTTTAAATCTTAAAATTTTTGCTTTTCTTTTTAAAATCACTCTGCGATTTGCGATTAAAGAAAAATCCAATAAAGTATTGTTATGAGGTTTTAAATCGCAAATTGACGGAAAATTACCGATTCAAACTCTCTAAAAAATCATATTATTTAATAAAAATCATCATCTATGGAATTGGCAGTTGAGAAATATAAAGTAGAAAACGAACCTTTTTATCTTCCGGTCGGGCAGGAAGTCGAACTTTTTGAAGCGGCATACAGCGCAAAGTTGCCTGTAATGCTGAAAGGTCCGACGGGCTGCGGCAAAACCCGTTTTGTCGAACATATGGCGTATCGAATGAATCGCCCTTTAATTACGGTCGCGTGTCACGAAGATTTGTCGGCGACCGATCTGGTCGGCAGATTTTTGCTCGAAGGCGACGAAACCGTCTGGCACGACGGACCGCTCGCCACGGCAGTCCGCAGCGGCGCGATTTGTTATTTGGATGAAGTCGTCGAAGCGCGAAAAGATACGGTCGTCATTATTCACCCTTTGACCGACGACAGACGGCGTTTGCCAATCGAAAAACGCGGCACGGTCATCGAAGCACCGCCGGAATTTATGCTCGTCGTGTCATATAATCCGGGTTATCAATCAATCTTAAAAGACCTCAAACAATCAACCAGACAACGCTTCGTCGCAATGGAATTCGATTATCCAAACGCCGAAGACGAAACCGCCATCGTCGCCAAAGAAGGAAACATTGACGAACAAACCGCGAAAGACCTTGTAACCATCGGACAAAAAGTGCGAAACCTGCGCGGACACGGTTTAGAAGAAGGCGTTTCAACGCGCCTGTTGATCTACGCCGCCCAAATGATCGCCAAAGGAATTTCCCCGATCAACGCCGCCGAAGTCGCCCTCGTTTCGCCGATCACCGACGACCGCGAACTGCAAAGAAGCATTCGGGAAATTGTGACGACAATTATTTGAGGACGTAAAGTCAAGACATATTATACTTACACCAATGAAACCTAGTGAGATTGAAGCTAAACTTGATGAACTTCGCAATTTGCCTGCCGAAAATGAGATTGTCGAATTTAAAGGTTCGGTTAATGACAATTTCTCCACGAGTGATATAGGTAAATATTTTTCGGCACTTTCAAATGAGGCAAATCTTAAAAATGCCGAATGCGCTTGGCTTGTGTTCGGAATTGAAGATAAAACTAAAAATATCGTTGGAACTGCTTACCGAAACGATCAAAATCGGCTTAACGGCTTGAAACAGCAAATTGCCGATAGTACGACAGGCAATTCGTCTTTTGTTGAAATCTACTCTATTTTAATACCTAATCGTGTAATAATGTTTTGCATTCCACCTGCGCCGCGCGGTATTCCAATATCTTGGAAAGGGCATTATTATGCTAGAAACGGTGAAAGTTTAACTTCCTTAAATTTAGAAAAAATCGAACGCATTCGGCGGCAGGCTACAAATGAAGATTGGAGTAAAGGAATTTGCGCCGATGCGACAATCAACGATCTTGATGAAAAGGCGATTTTACGGGCAAGAGATTTATATAAAAAGAGATTTCCAGAAGATGCCGAAGAAGTTGATAAATGGAACGATGTTACCTTTTTGAATAAATCTAAAGTAATAATTCAAGGAAAAATAACCAGAACGGCAATTATTCTTTTAGGAAAATCAGAATCAGAACATTTCATAAGTCCTGCTGTTGCAAAAATTCGTTGGATTCTTAAAGATTCAAAAGGTAATGATAAGGATTATCTAATACAAACCTGTCCTTTTATCCTGACTATTGATAAAATTTTCTTGAAAATCAGAAACGTAACTTACAGACTTGAGAAAAGAACAACTCTTTACCCCGAAGAAGTTGAACAATACTCACCCGATCTTATTTATGAAGCGATAAATAATTGTATTGCTCACCAAGACTATTCTCTGAAAGGACGGATCAATGTTGTCGAAAAGGAAGATGAAATTATCTTCACAAACTACGGCGATTTTCTTCCGGGTTCGGTTGAAAATGTGATAACTGAAGATGCACCGGAAGAAAGATATAGAAATGATTTCTTGTGCAGTGCAATGTTTAATTTCAGAATGGTTCAAACACGCGGCGGCGGAATCAGAATGATGTTTAATGAGCAAGTGAGAAGATTTTTTCCTTTACCCGAATATGATCTGACAAACAATAAAGTAAAAGTTACCGTAATTGGCAAAGTTTTAGATATGGATTATGCGAGTGTTCTAGTAAGAGATTCCGACCTGACTCTTGAAGAAATAATGATGCTTGATAAAGTTCAAAAAAAGAAAAAAATAGACCAATCAGAGTTTAGGCATTTAAAAAAGAAAGGTCTGATTGACGGCATAAGACCAAATATATTTATATCGGCAAAGGTAGCTCAAAAAACAGGACAAAAAGCTACTTATACCAAATTTAAGGCTCTAAATAATTCTTATTATCGTGATTTGATAATTCAGGCATTAAAACAACATAAAGGCTTATCAAGACAAGAAGTTGACGAGCTTATTTTAGACAAATTATCTGAGGGATTAACAAATGAACAAAAGAAAAAGAAAGTTGAAAATCTCCTAACTTATCTCAGATTAAACGGAAAGATAAAGAATGTTGGCAGTTCGGTAAAACCGAATTGGGTATTAGTTGAAGAAAACTTAGGGGAAAACTTAGGGGAAAACTAGGGGAAAACTAGGGGAAAAATATAGTCAAGTGTTGATATTAAACAAGATATTACTCTCCTAACTTGTGAACGATTTGTTAGCAATTCATTTAAGTTAGGGGAACTTAAATGATCAAAATAATGCTAAGTGCCAAGTTCAATAAATATTCAGAAAATTTTCTAACCACCATTTAATTATGCTCAGAATCTCCGAAATAAAACTTCCGCTTGATCATTCGGACGATGCGTTTCACGCCGCGATTGTTGATAAACTGCAAATTTCAGACGACGAATTATTAAACTTTTCGATCTTCAAACGCAGTTATGATGCGCGGCGCAAAAGTGCGATTGTTTTTGTCTATATTATTGATGTCGAAACGAAGAAAGATGCCGAACTTCTCAAAAAATTTCAAAGCGATCCGCACGTTTCCGAAACTCCCGATACTACTTACAAACTTGTCGCAACTGCGCCGAAGGATTTGAATATTCGCCCGATTGTTATCGGCACGGGACCTTGCGGATTGTTTGCGGGATTGATGCTGGCGCGGATGGGTTTTCGTCCGATAATTTTGGAGCGCGGAAAATCGGTGCGCGAGCGCAGCAAAGACACTTTCGGATTTTGGCGCGACGGCGGACTTAATCCCGAATCGAACGCACAGTTCGGCGAAGGCGGTGCGGGAACTTTTTCCGACGGCAAACTTTATTCGCAGGTTAAAGATAAACAAAATCTCGGTCGTAAAGTATTGACCGAATTCGTCGAGGCGGGCGCGAACGCGGAAATTTTATACATCAACAAACCGCATATCGGAACCTACAAATTGGTGATGATCGTCGAAAAAATGCGGGCGACGATTGAAAGTTTGGGCGGCGAAATCCGTTTTCAAAGCCGTGTCGAAGACATCGAGATCGAAAACAATAAAGTGCGCGGCGTAACTCTGTCAAGCGGCGAATTTATCGAAAGTTCGCACGTCGTTTTAGCGGTCGGACACAGCGCACGCGATACTTTTCAGATGCTTTTTGAGCGCGGCGTTTATATCGAACCGAAGCCTTTTTCCATCGGTTTTCGCATCGAACATCCGCAAAGTCTGATTGATGAGTGCCGTTTCGGAGATTTCGCGGGTAATAAACTGCTCGGCGCGGCTGATTACAAACTCGTTCATCATTGCAAAAACGGGCGTTCGGTTTACAGCTTTTGTATGTGTCCGGGCGGAATGGTCGTCGCCGCCGCGTCCGAAGAAGGTCGGCTCGTGACCAACGGAATGTCGCAATATTCGCGCAACGAACAAAACGCCAACAGCGCAATCGTCGTCGGCATCACGCCCGAAGAAGATTTCCCCGAAAACGCGCTCGCCGGAATCGAATTTCAACGCAGATTAGAAGAAAAAGCATTTAAATTGGGCGGCGAAAATTACAACGCGCCGGGACAATTAGTCGGTGATTTCTTGAAAGGAAAACCGTCAAAAATGCTCGGCAAAGTTACGCCGTCATACACGCCCGGAATTCATTTAACGGATTTGAGCGATGCGTTGCCGAAGTTTGCGATTGACGCGATCCGCGAAGCGATTCCCGCTTTCGACAAACAGATCAAAGGCTTCGCAATGCACGACGCGCTTCTCACCGGAATCGAAACGCGCACATCTTCGCCGATCCGCATCAAACGCCGCGCCGACGGACAAAGCCTCAACACCGACGGACTTTTCCCCGCCGGTGAAGGCGCAGGCTACGCCGGCGGAATTCTCTCCGCCGGAATTGACGGCATCAAAGCCGCCGAAGCGGTCGCGTTAAATATTTTGCGCGACATTAATTTGTGATATAAAAATACAAATAATAACAAAATTACATAATCAATGAACACAATTGAAGCTATCAATAAAGCCTTACCTATATTTCTTCAACATGGAAGTTTTGAAGATGTAGAATTATTAAATGTTTTTATAAAAAAAGATTTCGCGCTAGAAATCGCTCGTAAAATTGTTGTGTTTATGCCGATAGCTTTCGGTAGAACATTAATGAAAGAATTAAGAGTTACTACGAGCGATGACTTTGAAGTTGCCGAGTTTGTAAATAATTCTCTGCGTAAACAAAAAAGAAGATTGAACGATGTAGAAATTTATCGCGAAGCATTCAAACTAGCTTCTTCGATGTCAGCAAAAAATTTAAGAAACGAAGAATTTTGGGCAGTTGCAAATCGAAGCGCAGAAGTCGGTGTTGTTAATCAATTAAAATTAGAAGGCTCTAGTCCCGAAAACTTGGTTTTAACGTCAATGATCACTATGTGGGAAATCGAAGAAGAACCGCCATACATTTCTACAGAATCAACTCAAACAATCATTACGGAATCTGCTGAAAAGAAATGGTGGGAATTTTGGAAATAAATTTTTATAAAGTTGATAATGAAAATAATCCTAACAGCAATCGAAAAGTCGCTTGATGATGCGTGGCAAAAATTTTGTGGTGATTTGGATTTCGTGACTATTCAGCAAGGTTCAATTCTTGATGTTGAATGCGATGCGATTGTTAGTCCGGCAAATAGTTTCGGATTTATGGACGGCGGAATTGATGCAATTTATTTGTCGCATTTTGGTTACGATATTCAAACACGAGTTCAACAACATATTATTGAACATCATCACGGCGAATTAATTGTCGGCAATGCCGATGTTGTTGAAACGAATGATGAGTCAATTCCTTTTTTCATTATTGCGCCGACGATGCGCGTGCCGATGATTTTGAATGACACGGTTAATCCATATTTAGCGGCGCGGGCGATTTTTAATCTCGTCAAACATAAATCTTTTGTTTCAGGTTCACTAAAAGGCGAGGCGATTTCCGAACATATAAAAACCGTTGCATTGCCCGGTTTGGGAACTGGTGTCGGACGAGTCGGTTTTAATACTTGTGCAAATCAAGTTCGCGCAGCAATCAATGATATTTTGTTGGAAGAATACACAATGCCGCAATCTTGGGCGGAAGCGTCGGAAAGACATCAACTTCTTTACACAAATAAATTGAAACGGCTTCAATATTAATTGTTTGAAACATTGCAAAACTTTTTGGTTTCAGTCTTTAATACGAAGAATTCTTGTTATAAATTCATTATTCCGATAAAATTAGTGCCAAAATGATTAAAAAAAAGCGATTTTCTCTGGTTTTGATTAAACCTTCGCATTACGATGACGATGGTTATGTGATTCAATGGTTTCGTTCGGCGATTCCGGCGAATTCTTTGGCGTGTCTTTATGGTTTGGCGTTGGAATGCGCTGACGAAAAGATTTTGGGCGAAAATGTTGAACTTGAAATTCACGCTTTTGATGAAACGAATACTCACATCGAACCGAAAAAAATAATTTCTTTGATCGAAAGTGCGGACGATGGAATGGTGATGCTTGTCGGCGTGCAGTCGAACCAGTTTCCGCGTGCGCTCGATCTGGCGAAAAAATTCCGTGCGAAAAATATCAAAACGGCAATCGGCGGTTTTCACGTTTCGGGAACAATGGCGATGCTCAAAGACAGAGATTCGCACATTCAAGAAGCGTTGGATTTGGGCGTAACGCTTTTTGCGGGCGAAGCGGAAGGAAGACTCGGACAAGTTTTGATTGATGCGGCGAATAATGAACTTCCTGAAATTTACAATTTTATGGACGATCTGCCAAACATCGAAAATGTCGCAACGCCTTTGCTTCCGGCGGAAAGAGTTCATTTAACGGCGGGCGCGACGACGAGTTTTGATGCGGGGCGCGGTTGTCCTTTTTCGTGTTCGTTCTGCACGATCATCAATGTTCAGGGCAGAAAATCGCGCCGACGTTCGCCCGAAGATATTGAAAGAATTGTTCGCGCAAATGTCGCGCAAGGTCTTCATTCATTCTTCATTACTGATGACAATTTTGCCAGAAACAAAGATTGGGAAATCATTTTAGATAAACTCATCGAACTGCGCGAAGTCGAAAAACTCAAAATCAGTTTTATTATTCAAGTTGACACGCTTTGTCATAAACTTCCGAATTTTATTGAAAAATCAAAACGGGCGGGAGTTAAAAGAGTTTTTATCGGTTTGGAAAATATCAATCCCGATTCGCTCCTCGGCGCGAGCAAACGGCAGAATAAAATCACCGATTACCGCGAAATGTTATTGGCTTGGAAAAAAGTCGGAATCGTCACATATTGCGGTTATATCTTGGGTTTTCCGAACGACACGCAGGAATCAATCTTGCGCGACATCGAAATTATCAAAAAAGAATTACCCGTTGATTTGTTAGAATTTTTCTACTTAACGCCGCTTCCGGGTTCGGCGGATCACAAAAAATTGCACGAAGCCGGAATTGCAATGGACGAAGATTTGAACAAATACGATCTCAATCACGCCGTTACCGCGCACGCCAAAATGTCTAAAGAAAATTGGGAAGAAACTTATCACAAAGCGTGGAAAACTTATTACACTTACGACCACATCGAAACGATTCTGCGCCGCGCAATTGCGACGGGAACGAGTCCGGGCAAAACGATGTTTTTTATTACGTGGTTTAACGGCTGCATTGACATCGAAGGAATTCACCCGCTCGAAGGAGGCTTTTTGCGCCGCAAACATCGCACTTCGCGCCGCTCAAGTTTGCCGCTCGAAAATCCTTTGACTTTTTATCCGAAAACTTTTTTTGAAACTTTGTGGAAACAAATTAAATGGATTTCGCTCTATTTGCGTCTGCGTCTGATTTATCGAAAGGTTCGCAACGATCCGAAAAAGTTGGAATATATGGATTTGGCTCTCGAACCTGTAATGGAAAACGAAACCGAAACGCGCGAGCTTTTCCAGTCTGAAGCCGCGCATAATTTCGTTGAAAAGCAAAATCGCATTGAAAAAATTCAGCACGGCGAAGTTGTTTGATTGATAAGGCAATTACAACTTTAAATCTTTTTTCAGAGCTTTAATATTATCGGGTTTTTGAAAAATCGAATCGGGAATTGATTTGTTAAATTCAACCAATTCGTAATTTACTCGACTGGTGTGAACTTCGCCGGTGAAATGGTCAACGACAAATGGAACTTTGATGCCTTGGACATCTACAAATTGTGCGAATCTATCTTCTTCGACGATTTCCTTTCGGTCTGCGCCGAATCTTGTATAAACTGATTTCATCGGAAAACCTTCGTCGGAAAATTCAAATTCGACCGAAAATCCGTCGTCAAAATTCAGTTTTACAACGTCATTTCGCTTGCCCAAACTGGCGACTCGTCTGCCGACGTAGCTTATTTGCGTGTCTTTGCCGCGCCACGCGCCGCGCAGAAAATTATCAACATTTGTTCGCATCGAGCGTTTGAAACCTTCGACTTGCGAGCCGGTTTGATCGGTCAAAGTTTCGACCGCGCCGTCAAAATACCAACCGCCGTCGCCGAAATTTGCTTGGACGGTTTTGATTCCGCGTTCCTTGAATTCCGTGTATTCTTTGTCGGAATAAATAATTACATCGGTAAAAGATTGAAACGAAACGGTTCTGGCATCGCGGATTACACTAAATTTCCCGCGTCCGATTTGTGATTTTATCTGCAAATAATTTTGTCCACCGAGCGTTTCAATCGCTTTTTTGATAACGGCTTCGGCTTTTGCGACATTTTCCGGCGCGACCGTTTCGAGTTCCGGCTTTTTCTGTTTGAACGAATATTCGAGAACTTTATAAATTGTTATCGGTTTTCCGTTTTTCTTTTCAGGTTCAAACAAAATTTTTCCGGCGGCTTCGATGGCGGCTTCGGTCAAACCGTTCGACAAAGAATTCAAAGGCGTAATCGCACCGACAAACCCGCTGTCTAAAAATTCGACGCGCAATTTGATGGTTTCTTCGATATTTTCACTTTGCTTTTTCTGCTCATCCGTCAATTCCGGTTCGGGTTGCGACAAGATATTTAGAGGTTTATCACCGCTATTTACAGCCGTATTCGGATTCTTTCGCGCATTTGAACTCTGGGCGAAAGCAAAACTTGCGAATAACAAAAGAAAAATAATCTGTGAAATAATGATTGATTTGTAGCGTAATTTCATATTCAATTTATGCGAAAAGTTATTTAATTTTCTTTCTAATTTTATCTTTAATTTTCCGGTTGCGGAGATTTTTCTTTTTCACCTTTTTCCAAAGATTCAATATACTTGTTAGGAGTGTTTCTCCAACCTCCATCCCAACTAAAAGAATATTGAACTGATTTGAAAACCGTTATTGTCATTCCGTCCTTTGTTTCAGGCTCGAACTTGATTTTCTTCGCCGCTTCAATTGCATTTTCAGTCAAACCATAAGGAAGTGAATTAATAGCAACTACTTTTCCAATTTCACCACTTCCAAGAAACTCAATTCTAATAGCAACTGTTCCTTGCACACAGATATTCATTTCTTTTTGTTCTTCAGTAAATTTCGGAATAGGTCTGTCAATTATCTTTAGTTTTCTGTCTAAAACATTTACTGGCTCTGTTTGTGAAGTTTTGGTTTCTTCAACAATTTTATTATCAATGTTTTTCCAGCCCCAATATTCCCAACTAAAAATATATTGAAGTGTCTTAGTTAAATTTACAGGTTTGCCGTTTTTTATTTCGGGTTCAAATTTTATTCTTTTCGTTGCCTCTATAATTTCATCCGTAACCTGACTTTCAAAAGAATTTGATATGAGAGAAACTTCTCCGATTTTGCCGTCTGCTTGAAATGTAACTCTGACTGATAATACTCCTTGAATATGACGATATTCTTTAAATTTTGGATCAGGCAATTCAGTTATATTTAATTTTCTATCTGGAATATTCACCGATTCCATTTGTGAAACTTGAGCAAAAGAAACAAGAGAAAAGACACAAATAGCAGTAAAAATTAGCAAAAATTTGGTTGAAGATAATTTCATAAAGCTCTGTTTCTCAAAGTTTTTGTTTGACGCGATCAATTGCGTTTAAGTTGGATTTGAGGTCTTTAGAGTCATTATAATACTTTTGAAAATAAAAGTTTTTTGACTCAAGTGCAAGTTTTATTTTTCAAACAACTTTTAAAATTTCCGAAAAATAAAATTTATTCTTTAAATCCATTGATGGATTTGTGGCGAATAAGTGTATGATAGAAAAATAAGAAGCAGTGTGCGCGGAATGTTTAAGTTAAAAAACACTCAGCGCATTTTGTGTGCAGAGATAAAAATTAGAAAGTTTTACAAAAATAAAACGAACAAATAGGAAGGAAAATATGAAACAGAAAATCATTATTACATTATTTACAGTGGCATCGTTTGCTCTTTTAACAGCTTGCGGTGAAACTGCGACAAACACAGCAAACACAAATCGCACGAATTCAAATACAATGAATTCAAATGCGATGAATTCAAATGCGATGAATTCAAATACGATGAATTCAAACGCGATGAACACCAATTCGATGGTAAAAGAGGGCGAAAATCCGATGGTTGGCGGTGCGCCGATGTTGGCAACCAAAGACATTATTGATAACGCTTCGCAGTCAAAAGATCACACGACTTTAGTTGCGGCGGTCAAAGCGGCAGGTTTGGTTGAAACTTTGAAAGGCGCGGGACCGTTCACGGTTTTTGCTCCGACAAATGCAGCTTTTGAAAAATTACCCGCAGGAACCGTTGATACTTTGCTCAAACCGGAAAACAAAGATAAGTTGAAAGGAATTTTGACCTATCACGTTGTTTCAGGAAAATTGGATGCGGCTGCGGTTGCTAAGGCAATTCAAGCCGGAAACGGCAAAGCGACGTTGAAAACAGTTCAAGGCGAAGAAATTACCGCTTCGATGGAAGGCAGTAATGTCATTATTACCGATGCAAAAGGCGGAAAATCGAAAGTTACAATTGCTGATGTAATGCAGTCAAACGGCGTTATCCACGTAGTTGACACGGTTTTGATGCCGAAGTAATCTCTGTAATTTCTTACAAACTATTACTAAAAATAAAAATCGTCTGTCTTTTAATTGAGCAGACGATTTTTATTTACAAAACAGAAAAACACTTGAACAAAAAGAAATATATGGTTTAAACTTTGAACTTCAAACATAATCAAACTTTTCTTGTCTGCTTGGAAATTTAAATTGTCAAAAGAAATACACCAAATCATTAATAAACTGAAAAATTTTTCGCCTACCGAAAAAAATATTCTCGCAACGGTCGTTGATTTAAAAGGCTCGGGTTATCGCTTACCGGGCGCGAAAATGTTGATCGCGGAAAATGGCGACGCATTCGGCACGGTTTCGGGCGGTTGTCTGGAATCCGACGTTTTGGAACGCGCCCGGAAAATCTTGAAAACGGGCGAAGCCGAGATTCTGACTTACGACACGACCGAAAACAGAGATTCGGTTTTTTCCCTGAATATGGGTTGTAACGGAATTGTTAGAATTTTGATTGAATCAATCGAAGCGCACAATATTTTGTTTAGAACCTGGGAAATGGCTGTTAATGAAAGATGGCGGCAAACAATCGGAACGCTTATTTCAACTGATTCTGATCTTCAAATCGGCGGCAGAATTTTTTATGATGGGAATTCCCAATTTCATTTTGAAAATTTGCCCGAATTTTTTGAGGATTTTCAGGGAATTCTCAAACTTTGTAAGAAGTTTTTTGCAGAAAATCAATCGGCAAAAACCTTTGAATTTTCTAATGAACAAGGTGAGTTTGAATTCTTTTTTGAAAACATAAATCCGCCGCTTAATTTAATGATATTCGGCGCGGGTTACGATGCGCTTCCGCTCGCGGATTTTGCGAAAAATTTGGGTTGGCGAGTTTCGGTTATAGATCACCGCAGTGCTTTTGCAACTTCTGAAAGATTTCCAAATGCGGATGAAATTCTCGTTTCGCATCCTGAAAATTTGTCCGAAAATTTAACAACTGATAAAGATTCGGTTGCGGTCGTGATGACGCATAATTACGAAAAAGACCGCGAAATAATGAAGTTTTTATTAAAACAAGATTTGCAATATGTCGGCGCACTCGGACCGAAACGGCGCACCGAAAAACTTCTCGGAGAATTAAAAGCGGAGGGTTTTGAGTTTTCGGATTTTGAACTCGAAAAACTCCACGCACCCATCGGTTTGGACATCGGCGCGGACACGCCGGAAGCCATCGCGCTTTCAATTGTTGCAGAAATCAAAAGCATTTTATCTAATAGAAAAGGTGGTTTTCTGCGAGAACGTCAAGGTTCGATTTACGGACGAAATTCTTTATAATAAAATGATTGGAAAATTTGCCCGCGAAATACGCTGAAAACGCGAAAAAGAATTAATCAAATAATTTTTATTTGATTAATTTGCGGGCAAAAATTATTTAGACTGACTTCAAAGAATATGGAATGGAAAATTTTTTGGACGGCGTTCGCGACGCTTTTTCTGGCGGAACTCGGCGATAAAACACAACTTGCCGTAATCACAATGACATCAAGCAATAAAAATGCGGCTGTTTCCGTATTTTTGGGTGCGGCGCTGGCATTGGTTTTGGTCACGCTCTTGGGTGTTTTGTTCGGTTCGGTGATTACCAACTATGTTCCGACCGAGTGGCTACAGAAAATAGTTGCAGCCGCATTTATTATAATCGGTGTCTTGATGCTATTTGGAAAATTGTAAGTTTTTAGAACTAAATTCTCTTTTTCGCCGATAATTACTTTATTTTATAGAGCAATTCGTTTTATTATTTTACTATCCCGAATAAAATCAGGTTTTACAAAAATGAAGAAACGAATCGCTTTAACGCTGAGTATTATCATCGGCACATTATTTTTTGCTTATCATCAAACGGTTGAAAGCAAAAAATTCAACTCTAAAAAATCTCAGGACAAAATTTTTACCGAACTTACACCGCAAAACGTAAAAGCGGCGGCTTTCGGCATTTCGGAAAAAGTCAGCAGTTTTGCGCCCGCGCAACCCGAAGCCGGAAAATCCAACAGAAAAATGGGACGTGCCGAAGAACAAGCGCGTGCCGTGCCGAACAAAAATCCTTTCCGCAAACAAATTGAAGGCGCAACGCACGATACGGATTCGGCTTTGGCAAATCTGACGGGCGCACAGATGCCCGCGCCGACGCTTTCATTTGACGGGCTTTCGAGTGACGACAATTTCAACGCTTACGGTTTCCGAATCATTCCGCCCGATACGAACGGCGATGTCGGTTTGAATCATTATGTTCAATCGGTCAATTCTCTAACGCGCATTTATGACAAAAACGGCAACGCGCTCACGCCGCCTTTTAAATTAAGTAGTATTTTTGCACCGCTTCAAACGCCTTGTTCGATGCGCGATGACGGCGATCCGATTGTGCTTTACGACGCGCTCGCCGACCGCTGGTTTTTGAGTCAGTATTGTAATAATGCTCCGCCTTTTCGCCAGATGATCGCGGTTTCGCAAACGAGCGACCCGACCGGCGCGTATTATATTTACGAATTCGTGATGCCGAATATCAAACTCAATGATTATTCAAAATTCGGCGTTTGGCACGATGGATATTATATGTCCACAGATGAATTTATTGGTGGGGATTACGCCGGTTCGGGCGCATTTGCCTTTGATCGGGAAAAGATTTTGAGAGGTGATCCAACGGCGAGCTATATTTATTTCGATCTCGCTTCGCCGACGACCATTAGATTGGGCGGACTTCTTCCGACCGATTTTGACGGTTTAAATCCTCCGCCGATTGATGCGCCGAATATCTTTGTCGGCTACACGGCAAATGAATACGGCGACGCGCAGGATTCGATCCGACTGTTTAATTTTCACGCCGATTTTGCAAATCCACAAAACTCGACATTTGCCGAACGCGCTGAAAGTCCTTTGCCGGTTGCGTCATTCGATCCGACAAGCCCCGACGGACGCGACGATATAGCCCAACCGCCGCCGGGCGAAAAACTCGATTCGCAATCAGATCGCATGATGTTTCGCGTCGCTTATCGTAATTTCGGCGAATTTGAATCGCTCGTTTTTAATCAAACCGTTCGCGTTACGCCGCTTAACCAAACTTATCGCGGTGGTGTTCGGGTGTATGAATTGCGGAAAACGAATGCAACTTTTAGCATCAATGAACAGGCAACAATCGGAACAAACGGCGTAAGCCGCTGGATGGCAAGCGCGGCGCAAGATTCGCAAGGAAACATCGCCGTCGGTTACAGTTTTGGAAGCGAAGAGAAAAAACCCGCAATATTATATACGGGAAAACTGGCAAACGAACCGCCCGGAACTTTTCGCCCTGAAACGGAATTAATTAGCGGAACAGGTGTGCAGAAAGCGTTCGGTTTTCGGTGGGGCGATTACAGCGCAATGAATTCCGATCCGTTTGACGATTGCTCCTTTTGGCTGACAAATCAATATTATTCGCAGGAAAGTCAGGACGAAAGCGATTTCGGTTGGCTGACGCGCATCGGAAAATTCAAATTTGCCGAATGCGTTCCGGCACAAAGACCTAAACTCAAAATTGTCGTGCGAAATGCCGTCAATCAAACGCCGATTCAAAATGCAAAAGTCGAGATTTATCCAATTGCACATATAAATACTGCACCGTATATTCGTTTTACTCAACTAAACGGACAAACGGAAACTTTGCAAATTTCCCCGCAATCTTATAACACGACAGTTTCTGCCGCAGGTTTTCGTTCAAATAACATAAATTTCACATTACCGAATACTCCGCCGGAAATAACTACAACCGTTGTCATAGATTTACAGCCGACGGCGGTTTTGCAAAACGAAACTACACAAATTACGGCGGAAGATTGTGTGCCGAATAATGCAATTGAACCGGGTGAAACGGTTACGTTAAACATTCCGCTTCGCAATACGGGTTCGATCAATACGAATAATCTGATGGCAACACTTTTACCGTCAAACGATATTTCAAATCCTTCGGCGGCACAAAATTACGGTGGTTTGAGCGTAAATGGCGCAAGCGTTTCGCGTCCGTTCACATTCAAGGCAAGTTCCAATTTGGATTGCGGCGATGTCTTAACGATTGTTTTGCAATTAAACGACGGTGCGGAAAATCTCGGAACGATTTCGATCAATTTACAAACAGGCGTGAGGCGTATTAGCTTTACTGAAAATTTTGACAATCTGCCGTTGCCGAATCTGCCGCCGGGTTGGACGACGAGCGCGACGGGCGGACAGGAAATATGGAGAACTAGGGAAAATCGTTTTCAATCTCCGCCGAATGCCGTTTTTTCGCCCGATCCGCGTCTGGTCGGCGTAAATGAACTCGTTTCACCCGTTTTTCAAGTCATAACGCCGAATGCCGAATTGAGTTTTCGAAATTGGTATGAACTAGAAACGACGTTTTTGCGAAACAGACTTTACGACGGTTCGGTTTTGGACATCAAAATCGGCACAAATGATTGGCAAGACATCGAAGCGGCGGGCGGTGTGTTTTTAGCGGGCGGTTATGACGGCGTAATTGACGGTTGCTGTCAAAATCCGCTTGCCGGAAGACGCGGTTGGTCGGGCAGAAGCGGAGTTAATCAAACACCGGAATTTATTACTTCGAGAGCAAAACTTCCGGCTTCCGCCGCCGGACAAAATGTTCAGCTTCGCTGGCGCGTCGGCACGGATGTCGGAACTTTCCGCGAAGGTCAATATCTTGATGATATTGTCGTAAATGACGGTTTTACCTGCCGCTGTCAGATTTCGCAAACAAATCGTTCTCCGTTTGATTTTGACGGCGACGGTAAAACCGATCTGAGCGTTTTTCGCCCTTCAGATTCGGTTAGTCAACCCGATTTTCTTATCCAAAACAGTTCAAACGGTTCAACAACAAGCGCGGCTTGGGGAAGCACAAACGATTTAGCCGTAAATGCCGATTACGACGGCGACGGCAAAACGGATTTCGCAGTTTTTAGACCGTCAACGCGAACTTGGTTTATTCTGCGAAGTTCGAATAACACGATATTCACCGCAAATTTCGGACTTGCGACCGATAAACTCGCGCCCGCCGATTTTGACGGCGACACCAAAGCGGACATCGCGGTTTTCCGTCCGTCAAACGGAACTTGGTATATTTTGCGAAGTTCGGACGGACAAAGTTCCGTCGTGCAATTCGGGACAGCGGCAGATTTACCCGTTCAAGCTGATTTTGACGGCGATGGCAAAACTGATGTTGCAGTGTTTCGTCCATCGAACGGAACCTGGTATGTCGTGCGAAGTTCCGATGGTGGTTCAATAATCGTGCCGTTCGGGTTAAGCGGCGATAAATCCGTTATCGGAGATTTTGACGGCGATGCCAAGGCGGATTTCGCCGTTTTCCGTCCGTCAAACAGAAATTGGTATATTTTGCGAAGTT
Organism: Pyrinomonadales bacterium; assembly: GCA_038251885.1. Taxonomy (GTDB): domain Bacteria; phylum Acidobacteriota; class Blastocatellia; order Pyrinomonadales; family Pyrinomonadaceae; genus JAHCHG01. The sequence goes on from JBBSAX010000004.1 coordinate 34,799, forward strand.
CGCAAGGTTTCATCACAGTTCAATTCGGTTTGAGTGAAGATAAACCTTTGCAAGCGGATTTTGACGGCGACGGCAAACGCGATGTCGCGGTTTATCGTCCAAGCACGGGCGTTTGGTATTATCTGAAGAGTTCCGATGGGAATTTTGCATTTAAACAGTTCGGAATAAACGGAGATACGCCTGTGCCTTCGATTTTTGTGCGTTAAATTTTTATTAAAATTGATTTTCAGAATACATTTCTTTGGCGAAGTGTGTTAAAAAATTACGTTACCGACAAATTTATAAAACCCCCGATTTTAACATTTAAGGAAAATTATTTAATGAAGCGTTTTTATTTGATTCCGGCAAGTTTTTTTGTGCTTGTTTGTGGTTTGGCAATTAGTTTTCAAACTAATGCCGAGAAAAATATTCTAAAATCCGAAACGAATCTGGTTTCGCCAAATTTGGTCATCAGCCAATTTCAAACGGCGGGCGGATCGGCAAATGATGAATTTATCGAACTGCATAATACGAGTTCGAGCAGTGTTGATCTGAACGGTTATCGCGTAGTTTATCGCTCGGCAAGCGGAACGAATGACGTTAATTTTGCCGCTTGGACGACCAGCACGATTGTTCCGGCGGGCGGTTATTATTTGATTACGTCAACCAGTTATGACGGAACAATTCCCGGCAATATCACATACAATCCGACAACTTGTTCTTGTGCTTTATCAGGAACGGGTGGCGGATTGGCGATTCGTTTCGGGGATTTGAATTCGGGTGTGATAATTGATTCGGTCGGATATGGAAGCGCAACGAATGCGTTTGTCGAAAATACGGTCACAAATGCTCCGGCGGCAAATGCCGGACAAGCCCGCGTATCGAACGGCTGTCAGGATTCGGATAATAATTCCAATGATTTTTCGATATTAAATCCTGCCGCGCCGCGAAATGCTAGTAATTCACCTGTAACTTGCGGCGGGGGCGGAACGACGCTTTTAGCCAACGGCGCGGCAAGCCCGACGACGGTTGCGCCAAACGCTTCCACGCTTTTAACCGTTTCGGTCTTTCCCGCGACAAATCCGCCCAGCACCGGAATTTCCGTGACAGGAAATTTAACAAACATCGGCGGCTCAAACAGTCAGCAATTTTTTGATAACGGAACTAACGGCGACGTAACCTCCGGCGATAATGTTTTTTCATATTCGGCGACAATTCCGGCAAACACGCCCGGCGGTCCGACCAGCGTTACGGCAACGGCTTCCGACGCTCAGGCGCGAAACGTCAATCTGACAATTAATCTAACTATTGATGCTGCGCCTTCGGGTGAAAACCCGCTGCTTTTGGGAAATCCGACAAATGCCATAACCAATACTGCTAATGAAAATAATTATCTGATGACCAAAGCGCAATATTCACTTTCATACAATCGAAGCACGGCAACGCCGAATTGGGTTGCGTGGCGACTCGACAGCAGTTGGATCGGCAGCGCACCGCGTCAGGACGATTATCGTCCCGATCCGGCGTTACCTGCGGGTTGGTATCAGGTGCAGGATAATGATTATTCGGGTTCGGGCTATGATCGCGGACATCTTTGTCCGTCGGGCGACAGAACGCGCTCGATTCCAGATAATTCGGCGACATTTTTAATGACCAATTTTGTTCCGCAACTTAGCGCAAACAATCAAGGTCCCTGGAACGATTTTGAAATTTATTGCCGTTCGCTGGCAAATGCAGGCAATGAAATTTACATTTTCACGGGCGGTGCGGGCAATGCCGGAACAATCGCGCAAGGCAGAATTGTTGTGCCGCAAGTTACCTGGAAAGTCGTGTTAGTTATTCCTAATGGAAGTAATGATTTGGAGCGCGTTAATAAACAAACGCGAACTATCGCCATCATCGTCCCGAATCAGCCGCCGGTTAATAGTTCAACACCGTGGCGCACTTATAGAACGACCGTGAAAGCGGTTGAAGCGTTGACGGGATTTGATTTTTTCTCGAATGTTCCGAAAAATACACAACAATTAATTGAAAGACGAAGAGATTTACAATGAAATTTTTGATAACGAGATTAGTTTTAGTTTTAGCTTTCTGTGCATTTGTTTTAAACGTAAATGCACAGAAGGAAAGAACAATTGCCGAAGTTCAGGGCGAAGGCGATATGTCTTCATTTGAAGGAAATTCGGTGCGCTTGAAGGGAATCGTCACCGCACGTTTGCGCGGCGGTTTTTTTATGCAAACGCCCGATGCGGACATTGATAATAATCCGAAAACTTCCGAAGGAATTTACGTTTTCACGGGAAGCGAGCCGAAAGCCGATGCAACTATCGGGAATCTCGTTTCGGTCACTGGATTGGTCGAAGAATTTCGTCCGAAAGCCGCGCCTGACGCTCTGCCGATTACAAATCTTAAAATGAGAAAGGTTGAAGATTCGATCAAGGTTATTTCCAACGGAAATGCTTTGCCGAAACCGATTGTTTTATCAACTGCGGATTTTGCGGCGAATGATTTCGGTCAACTGGAAAAATACGAAGGAATGCGCGTTCTGGTCGAAGCCTTGACGGTCGTTTCGCCGACTGACGGAAGATTCGACATTAAGACAAATACTTCGGTTTCCGACGGAAGGTTTTTCGGAGTTTTGAAGGGAACGCCGCGAGCATTTCGTGAGATCGGAATGGATGTTCACGAATATTATTCTTCAAAAGATCGTGAACTAATGAAGAAAAATAATCCCAAAATCGCACTTTTCGATTCAAACCCCGAAGTTCTCCGCATTGAAAGCAGCGAACAACTCGGCGCACAGACGATTGATGTGACAAAAGGCGCGGAGATCAAAAACTTGAGCGGCGTAATGCACTATAATTACGGCAAATATTCGATCTTGACTGACGTTGACAACAAAGCGACAGTTTCCGGTTCTATCAAATCCAACGCTCTGCCCGAATTAAAGTCGCATCAATTTTCGGTTGCCGGAATGAATCTCGAAAACTTTTTCGATGATGAAGACGATCCGGCAATCAAAGAAGACATCGTAACGCGCGAAGCCTTTGAAGGCAGATTGAAGAAAATCTCGCTGGCAATCCGTGATTATATGCGGTTTCCCGACATCATCGGCATTATCGAAGCGGAAAATCTCGCGGGCTTGAAAAGACTCGCCGAAAGAATTAACGCAGATGCGGTCGCCGCCAAACAGGAAAATCCGAAATACGAAGCATATCTGATTGACGGCAATGACGGACGCGGAATTGATGTCGGATACTTGGTCAAATCGGCGCGTGTCAAAGTCATTAAGGTCGAACAATTCGGCAAGGATGAAAAATTTAAAAACCCGAAAGATAAGGACGAAGATACTTTGAATGATCGTCCGCCGCTGATGCTTCAAGCGGAAATTACCGATCCGCGAAACGGCAAACCGTTTGCCGTAACTGTTATTAACAATCACTTGAAATCTTTGCTCGGATATGATGATCCGAAAGACGGTGGTTTGCGTGTGCGGACAAAGAAAAAGATTCAAGCCGAATTTCTTGCTAAATTTGTCCAAGAACGCCAGAAAGCCGATCCGAACGAAAGAATAATTCTGATCGGCGATTTCAATGCGTATCAATTTAATGACGGAATTACCGACATTATCGGCACGATCAAAGGAACGCCCGCGTCGAAAGAAGAGGTTTTAATGGCTTCGGACGATCTGGTTAATCCAGACCTGATAAATCTCGTTGATCTAATTCAAGCCGATCAGAGATATTCATATTCCTACGACGGCAACGCGCAGACGCTCGATCACGTTTTGATAACTCAAACATTGCGAAGATATTTAGAAGGGTTCGGTTTCGCCCGTCTAAACGCCGATTTCCCCGAAGTCTATCGCAACGATCAAACGCGCGTCGAAAGATTCTCCGACCACGATGCGGCAATCGCTTATTTTACATTCGACGAAAAGAACTAAAATAGTCCGAAAGCAATTTGGATTTGCCGGTTGCATTTTCAATCGTCCGTCCTGTATTATTTGGGACAGTTTTAGTTATACGATTTTTTATGAACGCAATTCGATTTAATAACGATAATAATTGACCGGCGCGAGCGTTTTAATTTTGACGTTCCGCCTTTCGTTTATCGCAAAATCGAAAGGCGTTTTTTTATTTGATAGTGGTTAGTTGTTCGTGGTTAGTTGTTTTAATGCAACTAACCACGAACAACTAACCACGAACAACTAACCACGAACAAAATTTATGTTAGACACATTAGGAAATTTAGAGAGAACGCACACTTGCGGCGAACTTCGTACGGAAGATGTCGGCGAAAAAGTTGTTTTAATGGGTTGGGCGGCGAAAAAGCGTGATTTCGGCGTTTTTACGTTTATTGATTTGCGCGACCGTTACGGTTTGACGCAAATTGTCGTCAGCGAAGAAACTGCAAAAGACGCACACGCCAAAGCAAAAAATGTGCGCGGCGAATTTGTCATTGCCGTCAAAGGCGAAGTTTCTCTGCGCGATGAAGGCGCGAGAAATGCAAAACTCGCAACAGGCGAAATCGAAGTTCACGTCAGCGAGATTTTGATCTTGAACGATGCGAAAACTCTACCTTTTGAACTCGAAAAAGCCGGTTCGCAAAATTTGGCAAGCGAAGATTTGCGTCTGAAATATCGTTACATTGATCTGCGCCGTCCGACTTTGCAAAAGAATCTGATGATGCGTGCCAAAGCGTTGCGAAAAATCCGTGATTTTATGGATGAAAAGGATTTTCTCGAAATTGAAACGCCGATTCTCCTCAAATCTACGCCCGAAGGTGCGAGAGATTTTGTCGTTCCGTCGAGAATTCACACGGGAAAATTTTTCGCGCTTCCGCAATCACCGCAGATTTTAAAGCAGATTACGATGATTTCGGGACTTGATAAGTATTATCAAATCGCCCGATGTTTCCGCGATGAAGATTTACGCGCTGACCGCCAACCGGAATTTACACAACTCGACATCGAAATGAGTTTTGCCAATGAAGAAATGGTTTTCCGCACGATGGAAGGCGTTTTGCAGGAAGTTTTTTCGCTCGTCGAAACTACATTTCCCGCGAAATTTCCACGAATGACTTACCGCGAAGCGATGCGCCGTTTCGGTGTAGATAAACCTGATCTGCGTTTTGGAATGGAACTTGTTGATTTATCCGAAAATTTACGCGAAACGGATTTTGCGCCATTTGCATCGGTTCTTGAAAACAAAGGCGAAATCAAAGCGATTATCGCCAAGGGAAAAGCCGATTATTCGCGCAAAAATCTCGATGAATTGCAAGAATTCGTCAAACGCTACAGCGCGGGTGCATTAGCTTGGATAAAAGTCGGCGATGAAATCACTTCTTCACTTTTAAAGGTTTTAGGCGAAGAAAAAATCGCGCAATTGGCGAAAACTGCCGAAGCAGAAAGCGGCGATATTGTTTTAATCGTCGCGGGCAAAAAATCGGTTGTCGCGGCATCGCTTGGTGCGCTCAGAAAGGAAATTGCCAAACGCGAAAATCTGATTCCAAAAGGAGTTTACAAACCGCTTTGGGTGACGGAATTTCCGATGTTTGAATACAACGAAGACAGCGGAAATTACGATCCGATGCATCATCCATTCACATCGCTTCTTGACGAAGACGTGCCGCTATTTAAACGCGCCATCGAAGACGGTGAAAAGGATTTGCTTGGTGAAATCCGCGCCCGCGCTTACGATATTGTCATTAACGGCTATGAAATCGGCTCGGGTTCAATCCGCGTTCATCAGAGCGAGATTCAAAGTTTAATATTCAAAGCGCAGGGTTTAACTCGCGAAAAAGCACAGACGAGATTCGGATTTTTCCTCGATGCGCTGGAATACGGCACGCCGCCACACGGCGGTTTCGCCGCCGGAATCGAACGTCTTACAATGCTTTTGCAAGAAACTGACAACATCCGCGATGTCGTCGCCTTCCCGAAAACCGCTTCAGCGCAGGATTTAATGATGGATTCTCCCGGCGACGTTGACGACGCGCAATTAACGGAATTGGGAATTAAAATTGTTGAATAATTATGCGATAATTAATATTGTTCGGAGAATACGAAATGTCAGTTCAATTGGAAGTTACAACCGAAAACCTTTTAAACGCAATCGTGCAGATGCCCGAAGGTGAGTTTAATTCTTTTGTCGAAAAAGCCAGAAAATTAAGGAACAAAGGGCAAAAGATTTCTTCAAAAGAAGCGGATTTGCTTCATAAAATAAATACAATTTTTTCCGCCGAAAAACGTCAGCGATATAATGAGCTTTACGCGAAATTTCAAAATGAAAATATCTCCGAAAAAGAACATAAAGAGTTATTAAAATTAAGTGATGAATTTGAGATTCTTAATGCCGAACGTCTGAAATATATCGGAAAACTCGCAACGCTTCGCGGTCAATCTTTAGAAAAAGTTATCAAATATTTAGGAATCAAAACCGCGCGAAAATGACAAAAGTTTCCGCCAAACTGCGCCGCGAAGTTATAAAACGCGCGAACGGATTTTGCGAATACTGCCGTTCAAACTCGGCATTTTCCGACAGTCCTTTTGATGTCGAACATATTTTGCCAACTTCAGCGGACGGCAAATCGCTTTCCGAAAATTTGGCTTTGTCCTGTCACGGCTGTAACCTTCACAAATCAAGTAAAATCGAAGGCTTCGACGTAATAAGCGAAGAAAATGTCAGACTTTTTCATCCGCGAACTGATATTTGGAACGAACATTTTGCTTGTGCTGAAGAATTTTCCGTAATCGTCGGTTTAAGACCAATCGGACGCGCTACGGTTGAAACTTTAAAATTAAATCGCAAAGGTTTGGTCAATCAGCGAAAAATGCTTTATTTTTATGGTGAACATCCGCCGAAATAACTTTAATTTAGATTCTGCGAACAAAATTTGGTAAAGTGTCGTAAGTAGAAACAAAAGATGCCAAAGAAATTCGATACAAATCCGCTTGATCCAGACTTTCCTGAAAAGGTGAAGGAAACTGAAACTGTAATTCTGCCGACTTCCAATCAGAAGAACGGGCAGACGCGAAAGTTTGCCGATGTCGTTGACACCGAAGAACAAACGCGGAAGTTTAACGAGGCAGAATTTAATTCGTATAACTCGACATTCGGGCAAGAAGGTAATTATCCGGCAAATTATCAAACTGCAAAACTTTACGATGAAAATGCAACAAGTGATAATTCGCGGAAGGTTGCAAAAGTCGGTTTGCCGGAAAATATTCTGGTTGCGCTGCCTTATCTTCCTTTTTATATCGGAATGGTCGCGGGAATTTTAGAATTGGTTTTTGTTCCGAAAAGCGAGGCGAAAGTCAGATTTCACGCCGCGCAAGGTCTTGCCGCGCATTTGGGCATTTTGATTGTTACGACTATTTTAGGAATTGCCGGTGTCGCAACCGATTTAGCGGGAGTAGCAAGTTCAATCTTTTCTTTGGTTACATTTGTTATGTTGATTATTTTTGCTTTTAAGGCGTGGAAAGGCAAACCGATTCACATCGAGTCAGTCGAATCTCTAACGAATTGGCTGGAAGAAACTATCAAACCGCAAAAATAATTCGCAATAAAATTTCAACGCAAAAAAGGTGCGAACAAACTCAGCATTGCAATTATCACAATCGCGCCGAAAATATCCAATAAAATTCCATAACGCACCATTTTCATTAAGGGAATATAACCCGAACCGTAAACAATTGCGTTGCACGGCGTTGAAACGGGCAGCATAAATCCTAAACTCGCGCCGAATGTTGCACCGAGCGCGGGAATAAACGGGTCTTCGCCCTGCGCTTGAGCGATGGCAATGACGACCGGAACGACCATATTTGCCGAAGCCGTATTTGAAGTTGTTTCCGAAATTATTACCGCGACAATTACTGATGCGACAAGCAAACCGAAACCGCCGCTCACAGGCAAAAGCGCGGTCATATTTCTGCCGATGGCTTCCGCCAAACCTGTCTGAAACGACAAAACGCCGAGCGCGAAACCGCCGCCATAGAGCAAGATCACGCCCCAATCAATTTTGACGGCTTCGTTCCACGTAATCGCTTTTTCACCCGGTTTGTTTCCCGGAAGCAAAAATAAAAGAACCGCGCCGACCACCGCACCGACTGCTTCGGGCAAGCGAGAACTTATCGTTTTGTAGATTACACTTGTTTCGCCTGCAAAAAGCGCGACTAAACCCGAAAAGACCCAAAGCACGACGGCAGTTGCAAATGCAAAAACCGTTGATTTTTGCGCCCGCGTCCATTTGCCGAGTTCGGCTTTTTCACGCTGAATCATTTCCGCGCTGCCGGGAATTTCCTTGACTCCGGCAGGCGCGAGGTAATTTAGATAAAGAAAAAGAAAAATATATAGAACAACGACAATCGGCGCACCGATCATCATCCATTTGAAAAATGGAATTTCCACGCCTAAGATTTGGCGGATAAATCCGAGACCGATGACATTCGGCGGCGTTCCGATCGGTGTCATCAAACCGCCGATTGACGCGGCGAATGATGTAATGAGCATCATTGCCGTCGCGTAATTACGGTTGATCTTGATGCCGGTTTCCTTTTCGTGTTTGAACAAAAACGCGATAATCGAAAGCCCGATGGCAAACATCATTGCCGTCGTCGCCGTGTTGGAAATCCAAGCCGAGGCGAACGCCGTTACCGCGCCGAATGCGAACAAAATTCTCGACGGACGCGCCCCGATTATTTTCAAAGACAAAACGCCGTAAGCAAATCGTTTATCCAAATCGTGCAGAAAAATCCCACGCGCCAGCATAAATGAACCGATAAACAAAAACATCAACGGATCGGCAAACGGTGCGAAAACCGTTTTTGCGTCGGCGACTTTGAACAAAACACAAAGTGCCGCGCCGATCAGAGCCGTCACGGGCATCGGCAGAGATTCACAAATCCACAAGATTATTATGGCGGAAATGACGGCGGCAAGACTATGCGCTTCGGGTTTCAAACTTTCAAAAGGCGTGAAATAAATCAGCAAAAAAGCCAGCGGCGCGAGAACGAATCCGACGCGATTGCGCCACCAATCAAACCGCGCTTCCTGAGGGCTGACGACTTCTTGAATTTCGATGTTTTCTTCAAAATCGGGCATAATGTTATACAAAACAAATACAGTTGGTGCGCTAAAAAAGAAATCAGTATAGCGAGCGGTAACAAGTGTCTTTATTTTCAATAAACTTGAATAAATGTGAAGTTGCTCACTATCGTTCGCTATACTGATTGGGTTGCAAATACGGATTGAAAACGTAATCGAGCGAAAACGGCAAATTATTGGGGAATTTCAAGTTTACCGAAACCGAATACGCCGGGTCCAAAGCCCATTGTCCGGTGTTCAAAATTTTCTTATCGCGCGTTTTTTTGTCAAACCAAGCCCAGAAAGGTTTTGCCATATTTTTACTCGCCGTTTTTCCGTGAAACGCGCCGGAAATAAAAAGTGAACTCGTTTTCGGACGATTTCCGAACGGCTCGTAAGCATAAAAATCTCCAAAAGTTTCGTTTGAATTGCTCGTTTCCTGATTTCCCTTCGACCACCATTCATCAAAGATCGGCAAAAGCGCGTAGCTGACGTTTCGGTCATTCGTAAATTTCGGACTTTCGGCTTTTTTGTTGGAAACGTAAGTTACGCCCGTATTATTTTTGAAATCCATTTTCGCCGAATCAAAAAGCGAAGATTTATAATCGCCTGAAAAAACGCCGTGTCCGCCGGCTTCGATGAAAATTATCGGGTGCGATTTTTCGTAAAATTCGATTTTGCCGTCAATGTCGTGTGCGCCTTTTTTGATCGCGGAATCGTTTGTAAATGAATAGACATTATTGTGCGCGAGCGTTTCCAAAACTTCGAGTTTGCCGAAATTTGTTTTATCTTTACGAACGGTTAAGATCAAGCCTTCATTATCGTTTTCGTGGCAAGTTCCGACGACGCAAAAATCCGAATAATCGCGCGGGTGAAAAAAATTGTAGATCAAAAACCAATGCGTTTCAGTTTCCATCACGGCGTAATAAACAAAGGCTTGCGACGAACCGCTGTTGAGATTTTCCCAGTTGTCATCGCCCTTCCAATTGCCGTCATAATCAAACCGCGCCAGAAAATCCGCCTTCGGCTCAAACCAAGTTTCCTGCGCGATAAACGGCGCGTAATGTTCGACCAAAGCGAAATATTTGTCGGAAGAATCTTTTTCGGAAGCAAACTTTCTCGTTTCCGCAATTTTTGAACTTTCCGCCGAATTTGAAACATCAATCGTAACTTCTTTGACAATATTTCCCTGCGTTATTTTTACTTTGTATTTTCCGGTTTTGTTCGGCGCGGTGTAAAGAATCGAATCTTTGGCGGCGATTGAAGAAATTCCTTGTTTCAAAAAATTGTCGAGTCCCGATTTCGTCCTTTCGCCTTTTTCCTGTAAAAGAAACGGTTTTGAAAGCCATCCATCCGAATTTTCCAACTCTGCCGTCCAATCACTGATTTGCAAACGACTATTTTTTTCTTCATCGGCTAAAATTTTGTCGAAAATATCTTTTTTCTTTTTTTCGCCAAAAAACTGAACTTGAATAATTGCTGTTTCAAGCGGACGAATCTTCGCCGTTTTAGGAAAAATATTAATTTTTACATCCGTAATTTTATCCTGCGCTGAAATTGTGCCGAAACAAATATATGCGACGAAAAATGTAATTATTAGAAGTTTCATAAAAATACCAATCAAAATGGAACGCGAACTTTAGTTCGCCAGTCAGAAGTTTTTGCCCGGAAGAATTAGCAATCTCAAAACTTTTTTCCTAAGTTTCTGGCGAACTAAAGTTCGCGTTCCGATACTTTTAACCTTCAACCGTTATCAATTCGCCTTTGGATTTTTCGCTTCGCACTTTCAAAATCGCCGTAATCACTATATAAACCGCCAATAAAATTAACGCGAGCGAAGCCAGACCGTTGACGAATTTTACATCAAAACCGTTTGACGCGCTGAAATTTCCGATAACTAAACTCGACAAAGCCCAAAGTGTAATCACTAAAACAAAAAGCATCGGCAAAAGTGTGAAGGCAATTCGTTGACGCGCTTGATAAAGCCAAGTCGTGATCGAAAGCAGACTCAAAGCGGCGAGAAGCTGATTTGACGCGCCGAATAAAGACCAAAAATCATTCCAACTTCCTTGCGGTGCGATCAGAACGCAGATGAAAGGAATAACAATTGTCGCCAGAGTTCCGATCACCGCGCCGATCTTTCCTTTTAAGCCGAATAATTCCTGAACAATATATCTTCCCAATCTCAAAGAAACGTCCAAAGTGTCAAAAACAAATGTCGAAAACGCCATCGCGCCGAATGTTATCGCAAACGGGAGATTTTCCTTGCCGATCAAAATTGTCAGAAAATTACCGATTCCGTTGCCGTAAATTTTCCCCGGCGAAACGCCTTTTACCGCTTCGGACGCGACGATCATAATTGTCACGAGCGCGATAAATGCGACAAAACCTTCCGCTAACATCGCGCCGTAGCCAATCGAATGCGTGTCTGATTCTTTGTCAATCTGTTTTGAAGTCGTTCCCGAACAGACAAGTCCGTGAAAACCCGAACACGCGCCGCACGCGATTGTGACAAAAAGAAATGGAAAAAGCGTTCCCGTCATTCCGCCGACATCCCAAGATTTGAACGCGGGTTGTTCAATCGAATAACCTCCAAAGAAAATGCCGATCACGCCGACCGCCAAAGCCGTGTAAAGCACAAAACCGCCCAAATATCCGCGTGGCTGCAACAATGCCCAAACCGGAACGAGCGACGCGATTATGCAGTAAATCAAGATCAAAACTCCCCAACTCGTGTGGTCGAGAATTAAAACATTTGAAAGTTTTGTGCCTAAAAATGAAAGCGCAAAAACTGCCGGAACGAAAATGATCGTCGAAAGCCAGAGCGGAGGTTTTAAATATCTTTCGACCAAGCCTAGAATAATCGAAAGACCAAGATACATCGCGCTCGCAATCGCCACCGCGCCGCCTGCGTTAAAATTTGCGATGCCCTGCAATTCTTCCGTTCCCGAAACAAAAGTTCCCGCCGTGATGTCCGTAAATGCGACGATTACATAAATTAGAGCGATCCAGATAAACGCCATCATCGCACGTCCCGCGCCTGTGCCGAGTTTTTCGCGTGTGATTTCAGCAATTGATTTTGCGCCGTGTCTGACGCTTGAAGCAAGCGTCGAAAAATCGTGAACCGCGCCGATCAAAACCACGCCGAGCGCGATCCACAAAAGACACGGAAGCCAGCCGAAATACTGACAAGCGATGATCGGTCCGGCAATCGGTCCTGCCGCCGCAATCGCCGAAAAATGCTGTCCGAACAGATAAAACGGACGAGTCGGCACAAAATCTTCGCCGTCATTAATTGTATTTGCCGGAGTTTCGCGGCGGTCATCTAGCTTAAACTGCTTTGCCACCCAACGCCCGTAAGCGAAATATCCGAAAACAAGCCAAGAAAGAAAAACAATTGCCAGACCTGCAAGCATAAAATTTTCTCCAAAATTTTTTGTTTATAAGAAAAGAAAGTGCAACAAATTTACGCTAACTTCATATTAAAAGACAAGTTTTTGTCCACACATAAACACAGATAGAAACAGATTTAGAAAAATAAAATTAAAAGATAGCCTTCTGATATTTGATTTTTACCCTGTTTTTATCTGTGTTAATCTGTGTTAATCTGTGGATAAATAATTCTTATGAACAACGAAAAATCCATCCAAGAAATTTACGCGCCGAAAAGCATCTGTTTCGGCTGCGGTCCGGCGAATGAAAAAGGTTTACGCATCAGAAGTTTTGAAGAAAACGGTGAATATGTTGCGGAATGGAAAGCCGAAAATCATCACGAAGCGTTTCCCGGAATGCTCAACGGCGGCATTATCGGTTCGCTTCTAGATTGTCATTCAAACTGGGCGGCGGCGCATTTTTTGATGAAAAAAAACGGCAAAGACGCGCTCGACTGCACCGTTACGGCAAATTACGCGATCAAACTCTTGCGCCCGACTCCGAGCGATGCAAAAATATATTTAAAAGCAAGAGTTGTCGAATCAAACGAAACAAGTGCGACTGTCGAAGCCGAATTAATTGCAAACGATAAGATTTGTGCGACCTGCAAAGGTTTATTCGTTGTTGTAAAAGAGGGACATCCGGCATATCATCGCTGGTAAATTTGAGTTTTCGAGGTTATTTCAAATGATTAAAAGATTCTTTTTTCTGTCGGTTTTAGTTTTAATTTTAACAACTTTTGTTTGCGCCCAAACAAAAACTAACGATGTACTCGAAAAACAAATAAAAAATCTAAAAGTCGAGAAAACCTTTACGTTAAGCTACGACGATCAAGGGAAAAATTCAAAAATCCTCGTTATCGGCGAAGATTTCGGGCGCGAGCAGGACGACCGCGCCGGACTTCAAAATTTTAGTTTCGGAATGGCATTTTTCTACCCTGACAAAACCTTAAACACCGCGCCCGATACAATCAATCTGACATTTTGGGCACAATCGAAAAAACCGAAATTTGCCGAATCAAATGACCTGAAAATGTTCGCCGGTGGCGAAAATCTCGATTTGGGCAACGCACGTTATGTTTCAAAACCTGATAGAAATATGGAATATCTAAACTACAAAATCTCACGCGAAAATCTCGTAAAACTTGCAAAGTCCGCAGATGCAAAGTTAAAAATCGGAAACTCTGAATTTAAGTTCACATCCGAACATCTGCGAATCTTCGCCGCATTAGTAAAAATCTCCGATCCATTGATTCGATAAAGATTTATTTTCGATTATCAATGATAAAAACCAGTTAAAACCTTTTCTTTAACAACTGATTCAACGTATTTTGCAAGCATCAAACCTTCAACTTCGGGTTCGAGTTATAATGCAACTGTCATAATTGAAAATTTCAGCCCGAATTTACTTAATCAAATGAGCTATTTCGCCGTCGCCGCAAATCTTCCGTAGTTGTAATAAGCCGCACACGCACCTTCACTAGAAACCATTGTTGCACCGAGCGGTTTTCTTGGCGTGCATTCCTTTCCGAAAGCCGGACATTCGTGCGGTTTGATCGTGCCTTGGAGGACTTCTCCGGCGTGGCAGAGTTCGGATTCGTGCGTGACGATTCCGGTTACATCGAATTTGTATTCGGCATCGAATTCGCGGTATTTTTCCGACAGACTCCAACCGCTTTTCGGGATCACGCCGATGCCGCGCCACGCTCTGTCTTTGACTTCAAAAACGTCGGCGAGCATTTCTTGTGCGACTTTGTTTCCTTCTATTGTAACGATTCGTTCGTAAGCATTTTCCGTTTCGGCTTTGCCGTTTTCGAGTTGCACAACGGCTCGGCGAATTCCTTCTAAAACGTCCAGAGGCTCAAACCCCGTAACGATGATCGGCACTTTGTATTTTTCGACGAGCGGCGGATAATCTGCATATCCCATCACCGAACAAACGTGTCCCGCACCTAAGAACGCTTGAACGCGATTGGTCGGCGATTCCATAATTGCGGCGATTGCCGGCGGCACGAGAACGTGCGAAACGAGCATCGAAAAATTTTTGATATTTTGCTCTTTCGCCTGAAAAACCGTCATCGCATTCGCCGGTGCGGTCGTTTCAAAACCGACTCCGAAAAACACGACTTCCTTATCAGGATTTTCCTTCGCGATTTTCAGCGCGTCGAGCGGCGAATAAACCGTGCGAATATCGCCGCCTTCGCTTTTGATGCGAAACAGATCTTTTTCCGAACCCGGCACGCGGAGCATATCGCCGAACGAACAAAAGATTACATTCGGCTTCGCGGCAATCGCCAGAGCTTTGTCAATTAATTCCAGCGGCGTAACGCAAACCGGACAACCCGGTCCGTGAATAAGTTCGATGTCATCAGGCAGAAGTTGGTCAATTCCATTGCGTATGATCGAATGCGTCTGACCGCCGCAAACTTCCATAATTGCCCACTTTTGCGTCGTGATCGAAGCAATTTCATCAAACAATTTCTTAGCCAAAACAGGATCGCGGAATTCTTCTAAATATTTCATAATTTTTCTCCGAAAATTCAAGATATTTATTTAAGTTCAGTTTTGAATTTTGAATATTAAACTCGAAATCAGCTTACTGCTGCAAACTCACTGTAATCTTCGACACCTAATTCTTCTTCCAAAAGTCCCAAATCGCGAAACATCTGCAATGTTTCAAGCGCAGATTTTTCATCCAACTTTTGAATCGCAAAACCAACGTGGACAATTGCATAATCGCCGACTTGAATATCAGGCAAATATGCCAGACAAATCTCTTTCGTGATGCCGTCAAAATCAACTTTGCCCATCGTCGTATTGTTCGCTTGATAAACGTCTATAATCTTTCCCGGAACTGCTAAACACATAAATTTTTCTCCGAAAATTCAAGGTAAAAGTTTCTATCACCTCAAATTTTATAATTATTATTCCATTAAAAAATATTCTTATTTTGTCTTTTACCTTTTTACTTTTACCTTCTGTGGCTTGCCAGAACCGCTTGTCCAAGTGCCAAACCGCCGTCGTTCGGCGGAACTTTTCGGTGCGTCAAAATCTCGAAATCTTCTTTGCTCAAACGTTTAAAAGTCTTCTGTAAAAGTGCGACATTTTGAAAACATCCGCCACTCAAAGCGACTTTATTTAAGTCGAAACGCTCCCGCATTTTCAAACTTAATTCTAAGATTAAATTTGCGACCGCGTTGTGAAATTTAGCCGAAATTATCGGAATCGAAATATTCTTTCTAACATCATCAACAAGTTCGCAAATTAAATTTTTCCAGTTGATTATAATTTTATCATTTTCGACCACTTCAAACTCATAAAAGTTCATTTCGCTCTTATTCATCAAAGCCTCAAACTCAATCGCAGCCTGTGCTTCAAATGTGATTGCCTGACGAACATTGGCAATTGAAGCGACCGCATCGAATAATCTGCCGAAACTGCTCGTCGGAATAATATTTAAATTATTTTCAAGTTGTTTCGCTAAAATTTTTCGCTCGGTTTCGGTCGCAACTGAAACACAAGCTAAATCTTCGTTCCAGCTAATTCCCGCTTCTTTCAATAAACTCAAAGCAATTCGATAAGGCTTTTTGATCGAAGCATCGCCGCCTGCAAGCGGAAAATATTCGAGATGAGCGACGCGTTCAAAATTTTCATAATCGGCAATCAAAATCTCTCCGCCCCAGATCGCTCCGTCATCCCCAAAGCCTGTTCCATCAAACGCAAAGCCGATGACTTTTTCATTTTCGATTCCATTTTCTGCCATTACCGACGCGATATGTGCATGATGATGTTGGACTTCGACCAATTCTGCATCGAGATTTTCGGCGTTTTTTCTCGCCCAATTTGAGGAAAGGTAATTCGGATGTTTGTCGCAGACAATGATTTTCGGCTCGACGCGAAACAGATTTTTCATTTGCTCAAAAGATTTCTCAAACGACTGCAAAGTTTCCAAATTTTCCATATCGCCGATGTGCTGCGACATAAATGCAAAATTTTCTTTCGTCAAACAAAACGTCGCTTTCAGTTCGCCGCCGACCGCCAAAATTGACGGAACTTCAAAGGGCAATTCAACCGGAAAAGGTGCATAACCGCGAGAACGCCGAATTGGTAAAAGATAAGATTGGTTTAACGCAGAGAACTCGGAGTTTTTTCTATGCGAATTTCTACTCTCATCATTTCTAAATCCGTGTCTATCCGCATTCTCTGCGTTAAAAATTCTTACCACCGAATCGTCGCATTGCACATAAATTTCGCGGTCGTGAAGCAAAAACGAATCTGCTAAATCGCCGAGTTTCTCTAACGCTTCATCATTGTCTTTAATGATCGGTTCATTTGAAAAGTTTCCCGAAGTCATTACCAAAACATCAAATTCACCATCAAAAAGCAAAAAATGAAGTGGGGAATATGGCAAAACAACACCTAAAAAAAGATTGTTCGGAGCGATAAGTTTTGAAAGTTCGTTCGTGGTTTTCTTTTTTAAAAGCACGATCGGGCGTTCTTTGCTTGTTAAAAGTTCGCGTTCGGCTTCGTTGATTTCAACTAATTTTTTCGCCGTTTCCAAATCCTTACACATCACAGCAAACGGTTTATCAACTCGTCCTTTTCGCGTTCGCAAAGTTTGTAAAGCGTTATCATTTCGAGCATCACAAGCAAGATGAAAACCGCCGATTCCTTTGATCGCAACAATTTCGCCTTTTTTTAGTGCTTTTTGGGTTGATTTAATCGCTTTGTCATTATCGTTTAACCGGTCGCTACCGCTCTCGGTTCTGACTTGAAACCAAACTTTCGGACCACATTTTTCGCAAGCATTCGGTTGAGCATGAAATCTTCGGTCGAGCGGATTTTCGTATTCATTCAAACATTCAGCACACATTTCAAATTCCCGCATCGTGGTATTCGGGCGATCATACGGAATTTCTTTAGTGATCGTAAAACGCGCACCACAATTCGTGCAGTTGATAAATGGATAACGAAAACGTCGGTCATTTTCATCGAAAAGCTCGCTCAAACAATCTTCGCAAATCGAAATATCCGGTGAAATTAATGTAAAATCTGCCGATTTATTTTCGCTTTCAAATATCTCGAATTCGGTTGAATTTTCTGTATTTATTTCAAATAATTTTACGCTCGTAATATGTGATAGCGGCGGCGGATTTTCTCGCAGGAAATTCTGAAAATCTCGTAAATTTTCGTCTTCTCCTTCGATCTCGATAAAAATGCCCTTACTTTCATTGCCGACAAAACCATTTAGATCAAACTTTTTTGCAGCATTATAAACAAACGGACGAAAACCAACGCCTTGCACTACGCCCGAAATATCTAGGCGAAAGCGTTTGATTTTCAGTTTGTTCGCAATTGCTGTCGGCATAATTTTCTTAAATCACATAGAAACATAGAAAACATAAATTTTTCTGCATTTCAAATTATCAAATATTTATTTAGTTTACCTTACTATTTTTCTTTCTTTTCTGACTATGTGTTCTATTTATCTATGTGTTTAACTCTCTCTAATTTCCCAGATCATCACGCGATTGTTCCCTGAATCGGCGGCGGCTAATTTGCCTTTGTGCATGTGAATTCCGTAAACCCAACAAAGCGTGTCGCGATCAACCATTTTCCAGCGGTTTTCGCCATTTGAGTCAAAATCCGGCTGTGCGATAACCGCATCAGCCGGACGAAATGCTCCGCTTTCCGGTAAGCCTTTGTAAAATAAAACTCGATTATTTGCTGTGTCTGCAACTGCTAATAAATCTCCGTCAACCGCAATTGAATATGGAAAACGATAACGCGATGCACCTTGTTTAACGTAAGGAAATTCGCCGTTTTTGACGAAATCTTCTTGTCCGAGAACGACTTCGGCTTTGCGGTCGGAAACGAGTTCGCCGTTCCAACCTAAGACGCGATGATTTCCCGCATCGGCAAAATAAATATGCTCGGAATTTCCAGCAATTTCGTGAACCCAACGAAAACTTTTTTTGTCGGCTCTTTGATCCAAACCGCGATTTTCCAAGTTCGTTTCAAAATCATCTTGACCGATCACAAAATCGGCGGGTTGATTTTTTTGCGGAATTCCATGCCAACCGAGAACGCGGCGATTTCCCGTGTCGGCAATGTAGAATTTTTCATTGACGTAATTAAATCCGTAACACCAATAAAGCGAATCGGCAGAACATTTTTCCTGCCCGCGATTTTTTTCGATCTCCGTTAAATTCGGTTGTCCGATGGCGTAATCCGGTTTTTGAAAATTCTCCGTCGGCATTTCGTTCCAGACCAAAATTCGATGATGCCAACTGTCGGCAACAAAAAGTCTTCCGTCAATAATTTTAACACCCGTTGGAAGATGAAAACCGCGTTCGGAGTCTTTATTGTTTGCTCTCGCTCCTTCCGTGAAAAAATCTTTCTGACCAAGAACAATATCGGCTGGAGTTTGATCGTTTTCGGGAATGCCATGCCAGATCAAAACTCGATGATTCCCCGAATCAGCCGCAACCAAATAATTATCATTCAAAAAAACTCCACGCGGAGCATACATCTGCGAAGCGGTCGGCTTTGCATCGGGCAAAGATATGCCGAACGCCGATTTTGCACCGAGCCAAACCAGCGGTTTAGTTTTGAGTTCAGAGTTCAGAGTTTCGTGTTGTTTTGTTGCTATCATTTTTTACACCCTTACTAACGTGCGGGTTTCTGCCCTTAATTCGGTCGTACTAAAATCTTTCCGTCTTCGATTCTGAGTGGGAAAACTTCGAGTTGAGCCTGCGGCGCGGTAATGCATTCGCCGGAAACCGCGTCGAACTTAAAACCGTGTCCGCCGCAGGTCAGCAAATGATCTTCGGCATCGAAGAATCCCGTGTGAAGTGGCATTCCCTGATGCGGGCATTCGTTGCGAAAGGCACTTAAATTATTGTCAATATTGATGATCAAAATGTTGTCTGTTGCGCCTTGAAAACATTTCATTTTTCCGGCGGGAACTTCTTCGACCCTCAAGGTTTCGATCCAGCCTTTTTTACTCCCGTTTCTGGATTCGATCTGAATAAGGCTCGGCGAAGGCTCGTTCGGCACGACCTCGACTTTTTTGATTTCGGGAATGTGTTCAAGAAGTGCTTCTTCAACTCCTTCACGCAAAGTTACAGCCGATTGCGAACAGCCGTTGCACGAACCTAAAAGTCTGACAAAAGCGATCCCTTCTTCAAATTTCACAAATTCTACATCGCCGCCGTGCGATTGCATATATGGTTTGACGTAATCTAAAACTTGCAAAATTTTCGCTGAAATATCTTGCTTAATGATGCCGTGAAGCGTGAACAGCGAACGGACGCTTTGTTCGTCCAATAATTCAAAAAGCATTTCTTTGCCGCGTTCGTCGGATTTTAATTTTTGGACAATTTTGACGAGTCCGAATTTATTAAAATCTTCGACGGCGGTTTTCAAACCGAGTGCGTGCATTTTTGCGTCCGCATCATCGAGTTTGCTGACATTTTCCAGAGCCTTATCAACCCGTGCGGCAATGTCTTCAAAAGTTTCTTCGGCGAGTGTTGTTTTTGTGGTCATAATCTTAAAGTTGAAAAGTGAAAAGGTGTAAAATTGTAAAAGTTTGTAATCGTTTTGGACTAAATTTTTTCACATTTTCACTTTTAGCCTTTTTCACTTTCAAATTCCGAAACCGCTTGAGCGTTCAAGCGATTCGATGGTTTTTCTGTGCAGAAGTTCGGCGAAAACTTCGCGTGCCATTATTTGCAGAACATCTCCGACTTTTCCCTTTTCTGTGATCTCGATGTCGCGTTTTTCGAGTGCGGAAAGTATGAAACACGCTCCACCCGTGTTGTTATACAGAAAATCCTCAAACAAACTTTCAACAAATTGATCAAGCCAGATTCCTCCGCTGTTTCGATCTTCTTTAAGCAATTTCAGAGCGTTTTCAGTTCCCGCATTTCTCTGCACGATTCGCTCGGAAAAACGCTCGGCGGCGGTCATTAAGAAAAAATCAAATTGTTGTCTGGCGTATAATTCCATTATTTTTAACTGCCCGCCAATTACGCAAATTAACGCTAATAAGAATATTTAGCCACAGATTTACACAGATTCACTCAGATAAGAAAAGATATGGATTTGATTATTGCTTTTTATTTCTTCCATCTGTTTTTATCTGCGTTCACGCAATCGCGGGACGGTTAAATTTCTTCTCTTATTTATTCGTAAAAATTCGCGTAATTTGCGGGCAAAATCTTTCTCTTTATCTTCAAGTTCCCGCCGCTTTTTCTTTATTTTCTGCTCTTGTTGTTTCGATCTCGGTTAAAACATCTGCAACTGAATTTGCCGATTCTATTTCGCCGTTTTTTTGGAATAAATCTTTTGCTTCATTTAATTTCGGCAAAGCGTGTTCAAAAATTCCTAAGTGTGCGAGTGCGTTTCCCTGATTCGATAAAAGTCTGGCGTAACCGATCGGATTTTGACTGCGTTTGCGGACTTCTAATATCTCTTCATATAGTCTGACGGCTTCCATTAAATTTTCTTCGATGTGTTTTGAAGGCAGATATTGCAAGGCATTTGCCAAATTTAGTTGCGCCGATTCCCAACCTTGCGGATTTGTGTCGCGTGTCCAGATTTTGACGACTTCACGCAAGGATTGAACAGCGATCCCGACGCGGAGTTGGTCGCTCGCTTCGGTCATCGGCATCGAAAGATAGCCTAATGCCAAATTGTTTTGTGCTAATGCAAATTGATCGGGAAAACGGTCGGCACGGAAATAATTAAGCGATTCCTGATAACAGCGAACGGCTTCGAGAATAGCACCGCGTTGACCGTTGGAAAGTTCTTGAAAACAGATTCCGAGATTCAAATTCGTTGCCGCTTTTTCAAATTCGAGTTCGGTGTTTTTCAAACCGTCAATCGCCCGTTTATAAAGCATCATCGCATTGGCGTTCGCTCCTTGAAATTGATGAAGCGTATCACCCAAATTTGCGTTTATTTGTGCCGATAAAACAGGCGAAGCGTTTTTTGCAATGTCCGCCGCCTTTCGCATCAGATCGGTCGCACTTTGCGGATCGCCGACTTCTAATTTGTGCGTCGCTTGCGTTAATAAAACGATTGCCGCAATTTCTTCAGTACAACCATTTTCCGTTGGCGGTTCAGAGATAAAATTTAATGTAAATGCGACGACATCAAGCAAAGATCGAAGCTCGCCGGTGAATTCTTCCTTTAATTGACTGTATTTTTGAGTATTTGGTTCAAGCACGAAACGGTTGAATTTTGTTTCATCGGAATTATCATCCGACAAATTTTTTATCGCTGTTTCGGTATCTTCTTTAATTGCCGCGTAGTAAAATTTCAAATCTTCGGAGTTTTCAAGAGTTGAATAAACGCCTTTCATTAAATGTTTGTAAGTATCTGTTTCTCTGAATTTTTCAGGCAAAAGTAAATAGTTAGCGGGAAGCGGGAAAATTCCGATCGGTTGTGGTCTTAAACTAATTGTCATAAGTTTTATATTTTTTACGATTAATAAAATTTCAAAAACGACATACTACAATTTGAAATTCTTAAAAGGTTCTTCTCTTTCGGCGGCTCGCTTTATTATTTTTGCAGCGATTTCCGCCAATCTTTTTTTGTTATAAGTGTTTATTCGATGTCTGATCGAACTTTCCAGATCGCCGATCTCAAGGTAAAGAACCCATTGTCCGCGTTCTTCGATAACTTCGGTGCGGACATATTTTTCTTCGATGATAAAATCGCGCTCATCGCTCATTTTTCTATATCGGATTCTGAAAATCTATTCGCATTGCTCCATTTTCAGCGTCCCAATTTGCGTTAAAATTTCCCGAATGATGATCGTCGGGCAAAGCCTCCCAAACCAACACGCTGCGGTCGCCCTGCAAATTTCTTTGTTTCAACATCAAACCGCCCGAAGCCGAACTTCGAATTGGCAAAACCCAAAGTTCATTTTCACGAATCATCGCCACGCAAGCATCTTCGGCAAAATATTCGGTTGCGACATTAATCGGTAAGATCAAATATCCGCGTGTCGTAATTTCAAGTTGAAGCTGCTGCATTTATCACCGTTTGTCCGCCCAATTCGTTTATCAACCGATGGGCGAGTTTTTCCATTGATTCTTTAACTTTCGGCGATAAAAGTTCGCCAAATTCCGTATTTTCCGCTTCGATAAGATAAACCGTGATGTCGCTCGGATAATCATCTTTCAAAAGCCATCGTCCGAAAGCCAGTGCGTTGTCCCAACGAAAATTATGTGAATGAATGTTGGTCAAAGGCGGCAGATCTTCGAGTTCTTCGCCCGGAACTTTGTAAACCGTTCCCGGTTCTTCGCCCGATCTGCAAGCGTCAACAATAATAACTTTATCTTTATCACGCATCTGAAATGCAACGTCCATTCCGGCAGTGCCGCCGTCAACGCAAAAAACGCCTTCCGGTAAACCGATCTCCCACATACGCCTTATCAATATCGGTCCGACAGCATCATCTGCACGCAGAAGATTTCCGCAACCGATTATCAAAGTTTTATTATCATTTGCCATTTATCATTTATCATTTATCATTTATCATTTTTGGTTAATGATAAATGTTTAATGTTTTGCAGACTAATTTGCGATTGAAAAGTTTTAGTAAATCCTACTTTTCAATCGCAAATCAGAAACAAAATTAACGAACAGTTTTCCTACATTCCGCCCATCTTGAACTTAGCTAGTTCGCGTCCGGTTTTGCCGTCGTAAGCGTGAACCGTGCAAACCAAACAGGAATCGAAACTGCGGGCGACGTGTCCGAGTTCGACAGGGTCTTCCGCATCAACGATCGGCGAACCGATAAGTGCTTTTTCGATCGGACCGTGTTGTGATTTATCATCGCGCGGACCGACGTTCCAAGCAGTCGGTGTAACGACCTGATAATTGGCGATCTTGCCGTCTTCGATGACGATCCAGTCAGACAAAGAACCGCGAATCGCTTCGGTCGAACCGAAACCTTTTCCGCTGGCATGTTCGACGGGTTTCGTATAGAAACTGCCGTGCAGATCAATTTCGGAAATCCACTTCATCGTGTTCTTGTAAAGTTTCGATGATTCGTGCATTCGTGCCATTTGGCGTACAAAGATGCTCGGTCCGAGATTTTTCATAAGATCCATTATGAGTGGATCATAATCAGCGTGATCGGGAGCACCTTCTCTTCCGGCAATCACTTGACGTGCCAGCGGTCCGGCTTCGAGCGGAATAAATCCTTGTCCGTCAACTTCATAGCGAGGCGATTTTGCCCACGAATACTTATCTTTCTTTTTACCTTCACGCGGGTCAATCGGCTCTGTGCGACCTTCCCACGGATGAAGCAAACCATAATCTTTGAAGAAAGAATGCGATGTATCTTCTTTAACACGCATATGGTCAAAGTCGGAATATTCGCCGTTTGCATAAACTCCCGCACGACTTATCAAAGCATCATTTCGTCCTTCAACCGTCGGATTTTCATAAAGCGAGGGTTCAAAGAATGTTCCCGTCGCTAAGTAATTTCCAACACCGCCGCCGTATTTGTGCAAACCGATTTCCATCGAATAACGAATAAAGAATGCACAATCGGAATTATGCTGACTTTCGTTTTCATCGCACCAAGCCAAAACATCGTCCCACGTTTTATTTTCCAACCAACGATCAACTGAACAACCCAGCCATTTCTTCTCAAGCCATTCGTCTCGCCAATACTCCAAAATAGCGATTGAACGGGTAACATCAGAAAGTGTCGGACCACACATTACACCGCCCGGCACCATAAAGCTTGAATGAGGCCATTGTCCCCCGAAGATCGCGTAAACTTCGACAGGTTTATTGGAAAGTGTAACGCCTGGCTCATAACTCGTGCCGACAAAAGGTGCGAATCGCCTGACCGCTTCGTCATAACCTTTTGCCTTTGCATAGTTTTTATTAACGTAATCAATCGCAAAGATCGCGTAGAAATAACGCGGATTCGATTGCATTGATTCGCATGCCTGAGCGATGTTGCGAATCAAAGTTGCGTTTTGCGGAACGTGCGTTTTCCAAGCCGTATCCAGAGCATAAGCTGCTTTGTATAAATGACTTCCGCCGCAGATTCCGCAGATTCTCGGTGTAACGATCAAGCCGGCTTGCGGATCTTTGCCTCGCAGGATCATCTCGAAACCGCGAAACATCGAGGCTTCCGTCCACGCATCGGTTACTACGCCATCCGTAATTTTGACACGCACATCCAAATCGCCTTCGACTCTCCCCAAAGGACTGACGTGCATATCAAGCGTATTTCCTGTCTGTGTTGCTGTAACTGCCATAATTTTATCTCCTTGAACTATTAAACGACGAAAATATCCTCTTTCGACCACTTCGGAGCTGCGATTCGTGCCGCCGCCGCCATTGCCGTGTAGGTCAAATGGTCTGTGCCTTCGGGTAATTCTTTGGGAATTGCACCTGCAACTTTTTGCGTTTTAAAAACCGTTCCGGGTTGTAGGTCAAAATGTGGAAATTCCGGTTCGGTACAACCGATGCAAGGCATTCCGGCACGCGTCTTCGACGATTGGCGATTCCATAAGATTCGGTTACAAGGTGAATGAGTCATCGGACCGCGACATCCAAATTCAAAGAATAAACACCCCTGCCTCGTGCCTTCACCGAAACTCGTTGTCGCCTGTTTGTATTCAAACATCTGAACGCGTGTGCAGCCCGTTTGTGTAAATGTTTTAAAAAATGTTTGCGGTCTTTGCAGATCGTCCAGAGCAATATCTCCGGCACGTCCCGAAGCGATTGCGACAAGAATTTGCGTAACCCAATCAGGATGCGACGGACAGCCCGGAATATTTACGACGGGCAAACCCATTTTCGATTTGAAATCCGAACCCAAAAATCCACCGTGATTTCGTTTCAAATATTGCAAACCGATCGAATCAGTCGGATTTGGTGAAGCCGCCGGAATTCCGCCCCAACAGGCACAATCGCCGATTGCGACAACAATTTGTGCAACGTCGGAAAGTTCCCGAACCCATTCCTGCATCGGACGATCAGCGAACATATTGTATTCGCCTGTGCCATTCGGACCTTGAATTACAGTTCCTTCAAAAACGAAAATATCGAGCGGAGTTTCGCCGCTGACACAATCGTTAAATATCTTTTTCGCATTGTCGCCTAACTCCATTCCGAGCGTCGGATGCCACAGAACATCTATGCCGAAATCCGTTACCAAATCAACCGCCGTCGGCTCTTCGGCATTCAGAAAAGACATCGTGTTTCCACTACACGCTCCGCCTTGTAACCATAAAAGACTTGCCATCTATTTGCCTCCTAAATTATTTCTAAAACCCATTTTCAATAAAAACTTTTATAAACTTTCTGCCACAGATGCTTTTTTATTTGCTTTGCTTTCCAAAAAAGAGATCCATTCGTCCATTCCAATATCTTTTTTTGCCGAAACTTCCAATATCGGAATTCCCGGACGAACCGCGTGAATACTCGCAACTGCTGTTTCTCTATTAAATTCAACCGCTTCCGCCAGATCGATTTTTGTAATCACTGCAACATCTGAACTGTTGTAAATTGTCGGATATTTCAAAGGCTTATCTTCGCCTTCCGTAACCGCCAAAAACACGCACCGAAAATTTTCACCGAGATCATAACTCGAAGGACAAACCAAATTTCCGACATTTTCAATAAACAAAAAATCGAGTTCGTTCAAATCCCAACCTTCGAGATGCTTTTCGATCATTTCCGCTTCGAGATGACAAATTCCGTGTGTTTCGATCTGCCGAACGGGAACGCCGCTTCTTGCCAGACGATTCGCATCATTTTCCGTTTCAAGATCACCGACAAGTGCCGCAACCTTGTAACCTTTGTCCTTCAAACTCCCCAAAGTTTTCTCCAAAAGCTCTGTTTTTCCTGCTCCCGGACTCGAAACCAGATCAATCACGCAAACATTTGCAGACTGAAATTTCTCCCGCAGATTTGCCGCGAGTTCGTCATTTTTCTTCAAAATTCCTTTTCTGACTTCAATTATTCTCGTCATCTTCTAATTCAACTGAAACGATTTCCAATTCCTTCCCCTGAACAATGTTCGGTGTCGCCTCTCCGCAAAACTCACATCTAAAAATCGGCGGATTTCCAATTTCCGAATTCTTGTCGCAAGCGTCGCAATAGATAATCAAAGGCAATTCTTCGATCTCGACTGTTGCATTTTCAAGTTGCGAATCCTTCGCGGCGATTTCAAAACTAAACAGCAAAGCGTCTTTCACAACACCCGCAAAATTTCCGATTCTCAAATTAACTTTTTTGACCTTTACATCTTCCGACGGCAGATTTTCTTCGACCATTTCAACGATGCTGACGGCAATTGATAATTCGTGCATTTATTTCTTCAAAGCCTTTCTGTCTGCACTTGACAGACGCGGCGAATCTTTTTCATTGAGCATTTGTCCGAAGTTTTTCGCCAGTTCCATCAAAAATCCCAAACCTCTCTGCACATCTTCATCGCCCGTTTTTTTATACAAGCTCCACAATCCCAATTTTTCGGGATTTCGCTGAAAATCTCTTTTCGTTTCAACCGCAACACGTCCCGTATCACCAAGAAAGCCGACGAGTTCGGGTGTCAACATATCCGAGTCCAAAAATGCCTGAACGCCTTCCGATTCAGCGATCTCGCCGAGTTTTGCTCCGGTTTTCATCAATGACGGTGCTTGTTCCAAAAGTTCGGGAAGGCTTTCCGTTAATTGCGGCAGATTTTTCATCAGAGGTTTCACGAGTTTCGGAATTTGCAAAGCCAGTTCGCTCAAATTGCCCGAACCGCTTTTGCTGATCTGACCGGAAAATTCGCGGATACTTTCGCCGATATTGTCCGTAATTTCTTCGCTGCGTCGCAAAAAGCCGTCCAATGCTTCCATCAGGAAAACCAGCATCGGTGCATATTCGATAACTTTTTTTAGTGAATTTAATGTTTCGGGATTAGCTAATTGATCGGTTAAATCTCGCAGAGCGGCAATTTTTTCGGGCTGCAAAAGTGCGTCAAAATCTTCGGATTC